>JAGGVW010000030.1 GCA_021157805.1 bacterium | reverse complement strand
CAACTATTTTAAAAGTCGCAATATCTCCAGATGTGCATTTGCAACTTAACCCTTCAATTCTATCTTTGTAAATTGTTGCCATTTATTCTCCTATAAATTTTATTCTATTCGCATTTACAAAAAGTATAAAAAATTTTAAAAAATGTCAAGTTAAAAAATAGAGTAATTTTTTGAATCTAATTTTTTAAAAAAGAAAATGTTATAATTTTAAATATGAATAAGAAAATTTTTATAGCAGCGACAAGACAGAATGATGGAAAGACAGTTATAAGTTTGGGATTTCTTAAAGTTTTAAAAAAACATTTCAAAAATGTTGGTTTTATGAAGCCAGTGGGACAGAAATATATCTTTGTTAATAAATTGAAGGTAGATAAGGATGCTGTTCTTGTCAAGAAAGTTTTTGATATGAAAGATAATCTTGAATATATGAATCCTATTGCTATTGAAGAAGGATTTACAAGAAAATATATTGAGAATCCTAACAAAGATAAATATATAAAAAAGATAAAACAATCATTTGAGATTATTTCTCGGGATAAAGATTTTATTTTGGTTGAAGGAACAGGACATGCAGGAGTTGGTTCTATTTTTGACTTGAATAATGCTGAAGTTGCTAAAATACTTGGACTCCCTGTTATATTGATTTCTGTTGGTGGAATAGGAAGACCTTTTGATGAAATTGCTTTAAATTTATCACTTTTTAAAGAAAAAGGGGTTGAAGTAAAAGGAGTGATAATAAACAAAATAATCCCCGAGAAGAAAAGTAAAGTGGAGAAATACTTAAAGAAGGCATTTAAGAGGATTAATTTAAATGTTATTGGTTTCGTACCTTATGTTGAATATCTTTCTGAACCAGATATTTCTCAGATATGTGAGGCGGTTAAAGGAAAAATGATTTCAGGGTACAAAAAAGGAAGTAAAAAGGTCAAAAATATCATTGTTGGAGCAATGACACCAAGACATGCTCTTAACTATTTTGCTCCACATTCTTTAATTATTACTCCAGGGGATAGAGAAGATATAATTCTTGCAGGATTGACAGGTTATCCTGAAAATGATATAAAAGGAATTGTTCTTACAGGTGGGCTTTATCCTCATAAAACAATTTTAAATCTCATAAAGAAATACGATATACCTGTGATTATTTCTCCAAAGGATACATATGAAACTGCATCTTCAATAAATGAACTTGTTGTAAAAATTACAGAAAAAGATATTGATAAAATAGAAATTGCGGAAAGATTGATAAAAGAAAATATAAACATTGAAGAGATAATGTCAAGATAGAAGTTTTTTAAACAACATCTAATGAAAACTATTACTCCACTAGATCTTTAACTTTTGCTTTTAAACTTAAAAGTAATTCTACATTTGATTGAGTATTTTTTATCATAGCAGTCATCTTTTCCATTGCTTCAATAGGATTTAGAGGAGCAAGCATTTTCCTTAATAGCCATATTAATTGGAGTTCATCAGGATTGACAAGGAGTTCTTCTTTCCGTGTTCCTGACCTGTTTATATCAATAGCAGGAAAAATCCTTCTGTCTGCAAGTTTTCTTTCAAGATTTATTTCCATATTTCCTGTTCCTTTAAATTCTTCAAAGATAACATCGTCCATTTTACTTCCTGTGTCAATAAGTGCAGTTCCAATTATTGTTAAACTTCCTCCTTCTTCAATATTTCTTGCTGCACCAAAAAATCTTTTTGGTTTATCAAGAGCAGTAGATTCAAGACCACCAGTCATAATTTTTCCGCTATGAGGGACTAAAACATTATATGCTCTTGCAAGACGGGTAATACTATCAAGGAGAATTACAACATCTTTTTTATGCTCAACAAGTCTTTTTGCTTTCTCCAGAGCAATTTCTGCAACCTGAGTATGTCTTTCGGGTGATTCATCAAAAGTTGCACTTATTACCTCTCCTTTAACAATTCTTCTCATCTCAGTAACTTCTTCCGGTCTTTCTGCTACGAGTAAAACAATTAAAATCACTTCAGGATTGTTTATTGCTATTGCATTCGCTATTTTCTGCAAAATTACCGTTTTACCCGCTCTTGGAGGTGAAACAATAAGTCCTCTCTGTCCTTTACCAATTGGGGTAACAAGGTCAATTACTCTTGTTGTAATTTCATCTGGTTTTGTCTCAAGAATAAATCTTTCATTTGGATGAACTGGAGTTAGTTCTTCAAATGGAATTCTGCTATGCAATTTTTCAGGTGGTTCCCCATTGACCATTTCTACTTTCAATAAGGCAAAATACTTTTCATTATCTTTTGGTGGTCTTATCTGACCTGAAACAGTATCACCTGTTTTAAGTCCAAATTTTTTAATTTGAGAAGGGGAGACATATATATCATCAGGTCCCGGGAGGTAGTTATAATTAGGCATTCTTAAAAATCCAAATCCATCTGGCAGGATTTCAAGAACTCCTTCTCCAAATAGAAGTCCATTCTTTTTAGTTTGAGTTTCCATAATTTTATAAATAAGTTCATCTTTCTTTAGTCCACTTATCCCATTAATACCCATTTCCCTTGCCATCTTCTGAAGTTTAGGAATTGTTAACTTCATAAGATTGGCAACATTAATTTCTTTCTGGTTCATATCTCCTCCTTATTTCTAAATTTTTTTGGCTTAATTGGAAGGATTTCATTTATTATTTCTCTCACATATTTTTCTGTCTGGTGAATTGGACCGGAATTATTAATAATGTAATCAGCATTTTTTTCTTTAAACTTGAGAGGAAGTTGATTTTTCCATCTTAATTCAATCTCTCTATCATTAAATTTTCCTCTTAATCTGGCCTTTATTATATCTGCGGAAGCACTTACTACTATAATATAATCAAATTTCTTTTCTGATTTTGTTTCAAATAAAAGAGGTATTTCAACAATTATTATACCTTTCTTTTTAATCCTGTCAATATTTTTTTTAATTTCCTCATCTATTCTTTTGAAAACAAGTGGATGGATTAAATTCTCAAGTTTTTCTTTTTTCTCGCGGTCAGTAAAAATTACTTCTGCTATCTTCTTTTTATCAAGTTTTCCATTTTTCATAACTCCATTGCCAAAAATTCCTGCAAGTTTCTTTTTTACCTTCTTCTTTTCAAGCAATTCAGCAACTAAATCATCACAGGAAATGACATCGATCCCAAATTTTTTAAAAATTGAAGCAACCGTGGTTTTCCCTGAACCAAATACTCCTGTCAGTCCAATCTTTTTTATTTTTTCCATTTAGAATCTTTAAAAAGGTAATTTAACAAAACTACAAGAGTCCCAGAAAATAAAAGAATTTATGTTCCTGTTTTCCACGAAGAAAGATATTTCTTTTGCTCTTTTGTAAGTTTATCAATTTTTATACCCAGTGCTTTTAATTTTAATTCTGCTACTCTTTTATCAATTTCTTCAGGCACATTATAAACATCTGGCTTCAAATCTGGATTTTCTTTTAAATATATGTGTGAAAGGAACTGATTGGTAAAACTCATATCCATAACTGCGGAAGGATGACCTTCAGCACAGGCAAGATTCAAAAGACGACCTTCCCCTAAAAGATATATTTTCTTTCCATCAGGGAGTACATACCTGTCAAGTTGTTCTCTTACTCTTGTCTTTTTTGCATTTTTCTCTAATTCTTTTACATCTATCTCAACATTAAAATGCCCTGAATTTCCAAGAATTGCTCCATCTTTCATTTTGTTTATTTCTTTCATAGTGATTACTGACTTATTTCCTGTTGCTGTTATGAAAATGTCACCAATTTCTGCTGCTTTTGAAATAGGCATAACAGTAAAACCGTCCATTGTTGCTTCAAGTGCTTTCAATGGGTCAACTTCGCAGACAATAACTTTTGCACCCATTCCATTAAACCGTTTTGCTATACCTCTTCCACACCAGCCATAACCACAAACAACTGCAATTTTCCCAGCAATTAAAATGTTTGTGCTTCTCAACAATCCATCTATTGTAGATTGCCCTGTTCCATATCTATTATCAAAAAATTGTTTTGTTTTAGCATCATTCACAGCAATCACCGGAAATTTCAGAAGATTCTTTTTTGCCAGATTTCTTAATCTTATAACACCTGTTGTTGTTTCTTCTGTTGCTCCAATAACATTCTTTGCATAAGCAGGATTTTTATGAAGTGCAGCAATAAGGTCTCCACCATCATCAACAACAAGATTAAGATTTTTCTCCATAACTTT
>JAGGVW010000136.1 GCA_021157805.1 bacterium | reverse complement strand
TCACAGGCCATAGCTTCAGCCAAGGCACAACCGAAACTTTCCTGGCGTGAGAGTTGTAGATAAATTTTTGCTTTGGAATAAAATTCTAACAGTTCATCAGATTTTAGAAAACCGACTATTTCTATATTACTTGGCAAGGTGGTAGAATTATTTTGTTTCCACAATTGGGAATATTTTCCTATAATTAGAATTTTATATCTCTGAAAATGCGATGCTATTTTAAAAATAATATCGATGCCCTTTATATAAAATTGGCGATCTATATCGGATGCAACTGTCAGCATTAGCTCTTCTTTCTCTACTCCTGGAAGTTTAAAAAATTTTTTTGTATCAATACCGTTATGGATCACATAGATGTTTTTATTTCTTGTAATCTTTTTAACTTCCTGAGACACATAGTTGGACACCGGCAATATAATATCAGCAAAATTTAAAATTTTTTTAATAAAAAAGGCTTTAATGGGATTATTTAATGCACCATAATTAATTTCTTCCATTTTTACCACTTCATATCCACCAACTACTACAGCAACTTTTTTGTGCAGCATTTTTGCAATAATAATGTGCAAGAAAAATTGTGGTAGTGTAAACCATGTAAAGACCAAATCAGAATTGAGAATTTTGATTAAAGACCTGAAAAAAGATATTATAGAATGTTTGATTTGGTTTTTATTAATATAATACGGTGATACTTCAAAGTTACTTCTCAAAATATTTACGTCTTGTAAAACAAATGACGACGGCTTTAACCCCAAAAATAAAATGCGTTTTTTCCTTGAAACTGAATATAAGCTCCTCATCCTCATTTAAATAATGTCCCCCATAAATTCAATATATTTATCAGCTAAAGACTGTAAATTCCTACTTTCTACAATGGAATTATAATTTTCATCAAGATTTTTCTTATAAAAATTATAATTCCTCTGTATTTCATTTACCGCTTTTATAATTTCTCTAACATTCTGCGAATCTATAACAATGCCTATTCCATATTCTCTAATAAACTCCTCCAATTCTCCTCCTACAGTTGAAAGAATGGGTTTTTTACACAGGATATAATCAAAAACCTTAGAAGGGAATGCATCTCTAAATAATTTTATATTTTTTAAAGTAACAAGGCCCACATGGCTACTCTGGATTAATCTGATTACTTCCGATCTGGATTTTTCTCCCAGTAATTTAACTTGTTTTTCAAGACCAAATTTATCAATCAAATCTTTTATCACCTGTTTTTTGGAACCACTGCCCACTATCAAAAGTTGGATATCATCTCTATTCCTTAATAACTTAAAGGCTTCAACTACCTTCTCTAGCTCTTGCATATAGCCAATTAAACCTGTATAGATAATTTTAAAAACTCTATTATCCATAGAGATATCTACCCCAAAATTAATTTCCATCTCAGGATCTATACCATTAGGAATCCAACTTACATTTTCCTTTAAGCTCCTTAATCTTCTGGTAATACCTTTAGTCACTCCAATAAGTGCTTTAGACTTTTTATATAGATATCTGGCAAATAACGAAGCTACTATTACAATCGGGTGGAATTTGTAAATTTTTTTCATTTCAATCAAAGACTCGGGCCAGAGGTCTCTTATCTCTGTAACGAGTGGTGTTTTCAACTTATAGCTCATTATAAGGCCTGCAAAGCCCATTACAAGAGGAGGTGAGGTAACAATAATAATGTCCAGTTTTTTTCTTATTAACGGGATAAGGCAGATAGTTTTAAATGTAAAAATAATTTGTCCAACAAGACGTTTAAAAATTGAATCTTCCGCTCCCGCAAGAAAAGTTGGTACTCTGTATACAAGTAATCCATTATTCCTCTCAACATATAGTCTATTTTTAGTATAAGGTTGCCTTAGCTTTCCCGATGGGTAATGAGGTACAGTTGTAATTACAATAACTTCATGCCCTTTTTCATTCCATTTTTTAACAAATCCTGAAATTCGATTGGCTGCTGCTCCTATATCAGGAGGATAATAAAAACTTAAAACAGCTATATTCATCTATCAACTAAAATCTAAAAGCTTCAAATTCCTCAGTGGAACTCGCCTTAATTTGATTTCCTCCACAAGCAAAACCATCTCCACAGTATTCCAGACCCTACCCTTCAACAGATGCCCACCGGTTACTCCACCATCTTTTTCCCCAAGGGTCACGTGGAAATGATAGGGTGGATCTGTTTCCTTTGTAATTAAACCACTTATACCCAGAAGTTCTGCAGGTTCAGGTAATCTATGTACCTCGTATTTTTCACCATCAAAATATCCCATTTCCACATCATTTAACATTCCAAGAGCAGTAATAACTACAGCGAGCTCTGGAAGTTCAGGGGATTCTATCAGCTTCTTAATATTCTCAAGAAAATCCTCTCCATGCTCCATAATAACAACAATACTACCATCCTTCTTTTTCCACTTCATAATAACCTCCTCCTAAATTTTAAAGGAATCTACATGATTTATAAAACACTCCCTTGAAAAGCCCTTACACTACTTTTATACTAATCCACATGTTTCTAATTATCTCAGATACT
>JAGGVW010000095.1 GCA_021157805.1 bacterium | reverse complement strand
TATTCGTTTGGATAGAACGGGTTTCCCTTTGGTATACCAGAATAAAAAAGAGATAAATTTCAAAACCGGGTTCAATATTTTAAAGAGAGGGAAAGACCTTTATATAATTTCTACCGGCAGAATGGTTTTGACTGCCTTAAATGTTGCTGAGAGTTTGTCAGGAGATTCAATTTCAGTAGGGGTGATTGATTTGTTTCGGATAAAACCTTTGGAGAGAAAGAAGTTGATAAAGGAAATAAAGAAGGCTAAAAACATAGTAACTTTGGAGGAACATTTTGTGAATGGAGGTTTAGGAGAAATTATTAGTAGATTATTATGTGAATGTGGTTATCAAGGAGATTTCAAAGCAGTAGGTATAAGAGACGAATTCTGCAGGAAATATGGACAGAGAGAATATCTGTTGAAATTTAATCTTTTGGATTTTGCCTCTATTACAGAATTTATTATAAAATTTTTAAGAAAGAAAGGAGGATGAAGTGGGGAAATGCTCAATATATTTTTCTTCTTTTTTCATTTCTCTTATATCTTTCTTAAATTTCTCCTTTGCTTTCGATGGTTTAGATTTTAAAACTAGGTACCTTCATTTTGGTAAAGCAGATTTCCATTATCTTCACGACGATAGTTCTAACCAATACAATTTTATCTGGTGGTCTCCAACTTTTAAAGGTGGCTGGGGACTTATAGATTATGATGATAGAAATGATACCAGATATTATGGAGGTTATATACGACCTTTGTTACCAGAAAGTGGTAAGGGAGAACTAATCCTTGGTTATTTAGAGGTTGATAATTCAACATCTGATGATTATGAATTTCAGGGAGAATATAGATTCCCTTGTGGTTTAGGATTTGGAGGGGGATTTGTTTCTCGTTCTGCCGGAGGTAAGGATGTTGAATTCGGAAAAATTACTTACAGGACAAAAGATAAAAGAATCAATTATATTTTAGAATTGCAATATCAAGAAATGGGTGATGATGGAGCCTGGGGAGGATACATCACTGTGTATAATGAAGAAGTTATGTTTACTTTTGGGGATGACGGAGAGCAATGGCGGGCTGTATTGGGATATGTAGCCCCGCAGAGGGATGAAAGATGGCGTCCGGCATTTGAAATTATGTATGTGGACAACACTGTTGGAGATATAGATGGGAACAAATTTTTATTCATCAATGCCACCTTAGGTTTTAAAGGTGGATTTCTGAGTCATCCTGCCCGGTTAGGAAGAGCAATGGGGCCTCAGGGATTGGAGTTTGGTAATCCGTTGGGATTTCTATCTCCTACCTGGAACCGGCGATTGGATGTCTGGGAATTAGGAGATTTAGCAGATTTCAGAATAGTGAGGACTGAAAAGCCCTCGGGAGCGATTAGCGATAAAACAGAATTTTTAATTTTCCCTTTTCAATTTGATAATAAGAATAATATTTTAGATGCTTTGTATCTGGGAGGCTTTTACGCCCGAGATCCGGTTAAAGAAGATTCGCCCGGTATTCTGGGAGGGATTTTCGGAAAGTTTGGATTTCTCACGGTTGGTGTAGGAGGAGATTATAATTTTGATACCGAGGAAAAAAGAGTTATAGTGGGTATTATTGATAAATTTTAAAGAAAGGAGGATGAAGATGTTTGCTAGAAAAATTTTATTTGTGATGGTGGGATTTTTAAACATTCTGTACTTTTCAGCAGATGCTCAAACTGGTTTAAAAAATACTAAAAAACTTTATTGGTTTATCCCTGATGGTATGAGAACCGAGCCTTATTTGTTTAATATTTACAGGTGGGCTGAAGAAGGTAAACTGCCTAATATAAAATACATAATGGACCATGGAGCTTATGGGTTCTGTAAGCCTGTTTTCCCAGGTCATACCCCTACAAATTTTGCTACTTTATTTACAGGTGCTTATCCTGAAGTTCATGGTATCGCAGATGGTCCTATGCATACAGAGGGATACTCCCTCATAAAGCCTTCAGTTGCTGGTTTCAGTTCTACAGCCAAATTAGTAGAACCCATATGGGTTACTCTTGAGAAACAGGGGAGAAGAGTAGCGTTGCTTTCCATTCCTGGATCAACACCTCCTGAGCTTAAAATGGGTTATACCATGGTTGGGAGATGGGGAGGATGGGGTGCAAGTTTTTACGCTGTTAATTTTGAGGAGTTAGGTGATGGGAGTATGAGATATAAGCAGGGTAGGCATGCCCGTCTATTCTTCTTCGGTCCTAAATTAGCAATATTCAACCATGCTCAGGAAGCGCAGGGATGGAAAATCAAAGTGAAGTCGTATTCGCCTCCTAAAGAAGTTGTTTTGGGAGCATGGGGAGCAGAAGTATATGCTTACATTTATGATAGCACTGACGATAGGAAAATGAATTATGATAAAGTGATATTCTCTTTGGACAAAGAACATATTTTGACTGAACTTAAACAGGGAGAATGGAGTAACTGGCTCCCGATAACATTGATTTGGAAAGACCTCAAGATTGATACTTCTTTTAAAATAAAGGTTATTAAATTAAATCCTGATGGATTTTATAGGATCAGGTTTCTATATAACTGTATAAATGAGACTCTTACCCAACCCAGTTATCTAGCAAAAGATTTAGTGAAACAAGTAGGTCCTATGGTGGATTACGTTGATAATTTCCCCCCTCAGCTTATATTTTATGACGAAGATAAGGATACTTTTATAGAAGAGGCTAATATGTCTTTTGAGTGGCATAAAAAGGCAGTCTCTTATTTTCTCAGAACTTACAAACCGGATGTATTCATCCATGATATATATACTCCTAACCAAATGCTTACCAGCAGGTGGTGGTTGGGGTATATAGATCCTTTATGTCCTCATTACAGTGAAGTAAATGAAAAGGAGAGGGAGCAACTGTGGGAAGAGGTTAAAGATATGTATAAAAAGCTTGATGCTATAATAGGAGAATATATAAAAAATGCAGATGAAAATACTATCATAGCAATATCTTCAGACCACGGAGCCTCACCTCTATTTAAGTGGGTCCATCTTAATAACTTATTTGCCAGAAAAGGATGGCTTAAATTTAAAATTGACCCTGAAAGTGGAGAACCTATTATAGATTGGGAAAATTCTAAAGTTGTGTACTTGAAAATGGATAATGTGTTTATAAATCCTAATGGATTGCATAGTAAGGATGGAAAATGGTATAGAGCCTCTGGTCCAGAATATGAAAAATTGAGGGAAGAAGTAATTGCAATTTTGAAATCCTTAAGAGATGAAAATGGGATTCATCCAGTAGCTAAAATTGCTAAATGGGAGAACGTGGAGAACGAATTTAGACTGCCAGAGGAGAGAGTCGGTGATTTGGTGATTGCCAATCGTCCGGGATATGGTTGGAATGAAGAGATGTCAGAAGACTTAAAATTATTTTCTACACCTCTCAAGACCGGTTATAAGCAGGCAATCATTTCTGACGATTATCCTGCGATGTGGGCTCCTTTTATGGTAATGGGACCTGGAGTTAAGAAGGGATATTTTATGGGTTATCAGCCGATTAGAATGCTTGATCAGTATCCTACTTTAATGACACTATTGGGGGCAAAGATACCCGATTTTGTTCAGGGAAGAGTTCTGGAAGAAATTTTCACAGATGGATTTATAAAAAAGCTCAAAAGCAAATAAATTATTTTTCTGGTATCCTCTTGATGCCTTGAAGGATATCTAACACTTTTTGTTGGTCAAAGATTTTAATTGGCTGAAAAATAATTATCTGATAAATTGTTTGATTTTCCTCATCATAAACCATAGCGAAAGCTGCTTTAGTTTTAATCAACGCATCATCCCATACTCCAAGCACATAACGATCTGTAGCGTTTGCTAATAGTACTCTGGTAGGCTTGCCGAGTATATCTATAGAAATTTCTTCAGGTTTCTTTTCTGGGGGACAATCTGTAGTAGTAGTCAACTGGCCTGTATAGGGGATAATTTGAGGCCCATAGAGATTTTTAATAATTTTATATTTGGATTCAGCATATTCAGTAGCCTCAACATACGACATGGGTTTTATAATTTCTATTTCGATTCGAGTATTTTTATCAGAAGCAATAATAGTATGAAAACTTTTCTCCCTCGCAGGAAATTTGTAGTTTTTAATAATAAGGATTTTCCCATATTTTGCAAAAGTAATTTTATATCCACTCAAAACATCATTTAGACACATTTGAGAACCTGAGGATAATAAAGAGATACACCCGATAGAAATAGCAAGGAATAGAATTATTACTTGCGTATAATATAAAAATGTTTTTTTGTACTTTATATTATATTGCATTGCTTATCATTAATATTTTATCTCTAGTCTCAAAATTATTAAAGATTCAATTTCTTAATTGCCAATTTTTTAACTGTTTAAGTAAAGGTTGGATGTATTCTGAAGAATATCTATAAGCGCGATATATGTAATCTCCTCCCGTTATTTTTCAAAATGGGCTGATAAAGTTCCATACTATTTCTTCCTGAGGCGTAATTTTCAAATATATGATCAAATTCGCTTTCACATATCAATATATTACCATTAGGCAAACCTTGAGCACTGCCCCAGTATCGGGTTATAAAGCTTTCTTTAGGTTCAGCATGGTATTCCCATACTATTTCCTTACCGATGGGGTTGACTTCTATAATTCGGGACCATCCTCTTCCCGAGCCATTATCAAATATTAAAATATTCCCATTTTTCAACATAGTTGGGGTATGCTGGCTTTCTAATTCTCCATGTCCCCACGTCTACACTATTTTTTTGTGCGACGATCAATAATGCCTATTGTGCCTAATGTACAGAAACTAAAAAGGATATTTCCATCTTGGAAACGTTTATCTTTTTCTCTTAAGGGACTATTTTGTATAACTTCGCAGGAATTGCTGTTAGCTCAGTCTCCGATAGGAAATATTTTTACTCCTAATAATTCTTCCAAGTCTTCGATGTGATTTTTACTGTGCCAATCCCAGAGGATTTTGTTTTCTTTAGTATCTATGATTTCTATACATGAATGCCAGGCTGGCAAACCGTCTTCTCCAGTAAATCTTGGATTTCCATCTAAATTCTCTCTTCGTTCAAGTATAATTCTTCTATTCTCAAGTACTTCAAACGCATGGTCGATACACCCGGGATATCTCCATACTATATTAGATAAAAGGTCAAGTTCTCGGATTTCATCTCCATTGTTATATACTATATTTCCATTCGGCTTCATCTATGCAAAGATAGGGTTATCCTCTACAGTCCAGCGGTGAATAACGTTGCCATGCATATCAATTAGATAAATATATTTTATTAAAGAAGATTCCTTGAGGGCTATATGGGTAAACAAAGTATATCCATTGTAACATTTTTCAGGTTTATAAATTCTTAAACCGGTTTGATTTTTGTTAGAGGTTTTTGAACTCACCAGTATTCTTTTTTCTGCTTTTCTAAATTTATACGGAGTTTTCAATTGGTTTGTTAGTTGTAAAAACTCTTTTGTATTTCTATATTCCGGATGGTAAAAAATTTTTTGTAAATATTTTGTAAGCTTCATCTATTTTTCTATTTTGGAATAAATTCAATCCCTTCTGGTATAAAATATTCAGATTATTATCAACGAGGTGAGCCACCTCGGTTTCAAGTTCTTTTAAATCAGGGAATTTATCATAAGCTCTGTTTGTATTAATTACATCCTTAAAATACATTAACCGGGCACGTGCTTCTTCCCAGGCATTGTTTTTTATACATGTGAGTATAGAATTATATAGTTTGTTCCAATCCGAATCCGTCAGCTCGGTATGTGAGTAAGGTGATATAAAAATCAAAATTAGAAAATATGAGGCAAATAATAGTTTGAAATTTTTTGGCCTGGTGAAGTTCATTTTTTATCTGTGTGTGTTTTGCCTCCCAGCAGTACTCTTACATATTCTGGAGAGTAGCGATAGGCTCTATATATGCCTTCACCTCCGGTGATTTTATTAAATGGACTTATGAAATCCCATACTATTTCTCCATCGCGCGTGATTTCGAATATTCGATTAGCTGTCCCTTCACATATTAAAATATTTCCATTTGGGAGCTGGACAGCGTTGGACATTATTTCACTATAAAAACTCTCTTTCGGTTCAGCGTGGTACTCCCACACTATTTCTCCGGTCAGAGGGTCCATCTCTACTATCCGAGACCAGCCTCTGTAAATACCATTGTCAAAGATTAAAATATGTCCATTTTTCAACATCGTGGGAGCATGAGCTCCTTGTAATACCCTCGGTCCCCATGCCCACACTATCTTTTTTGTATGATAATCAATGATCCCAATTAAATCTAATGCTCCATAACTGAATAATATATTACCTTTCTGGAAACGTTTATCCTTTTCGGCTGATAAGTTTTCACCTATCATCTCACAATAATTAATATGAGCCCAATCTCCCTCCAGTTTGATATTTAGGTTTAAAAGTTGTTTTAATTCTCCTACATGTTCATCTCCTCGCCATTGCCACAAAACTTTTCCTTTCCGGTTGACTATCTCTATATAAGGGCACAAGTAAAAGCCATCTTCCTTGTTAATAACTTCTACTTTCTCAATTAAATAGGTGTTTTTATCTATGGTATGGAAGTCATGGTCGATCAAGGCGGGAAGATACCATATGGTTTCACTTTCAGAATTCAATTCATATAAACCCACACCTTTTATATCGGGAGTAAATTGTAATACATTGAGATCAAACGAGGGGGTATAAAATATATGCCCGTTGGGTTCCAACTGGACCAAGTAGGGATAGGGATAACCAAAAACATACCATTTATATACTATGTTCCCTTTCATGTCTATTAGAAATATAGGGTCAAAAATAGCTGTTCCAGGAGGAGGGGGCTGGTGCACAAAAAGCGTATACCCGTTGTAACACTTTTCGGGTTTATATATCCGGAGTCCAATTTTGATTTTATCAGGCGTTTTTGATGTTACCACTATTTTTGCTTTGAGGGTAGATGAAGGATGTAACTCGTCATTTATCTCTTTAGCCATTTGAAATAACTCAGGGGCATCTTTAAATTCCAGATTAAATTGGAGAATTTTACTAAAACTCTCCATGGCTTTTTTGAATTCCCCTCTGTTTAGTTGTTTTTTACCCTCTTCATATAAGAGGTTTAAGTTTTTATTAATAATTTTATCAATTTCTTTCTCTAAATTTAGTATTTCTGATTTCCTATAATTTGGTGTTTCAGCCGCTATATCTTTTAAGTAATTGAATAGAGATACAGCCTCTTCCCATCTATTCTGTTCAATTAGTTTTTCTACTTTTTCTAAAAGCATGTCTATTTTAGATAACTCTATAGGAAAGATTCTAACGGTGAGCAGAACACACATTGCTGTTATTAGAATATTTTTGTATCTGAGTTTCATAGTATTATTTCAATTTTACATGAGAAAAAATTTATTTTCAAATTTCTCTCAATCAAGGATAAGTATTTAAAATTTGTGGAAGCAAGCCATGTTTATGATAAAATAGATTTTAATATAGCGGAGGCGTGGCAGAGCGGACTTCTCTGGGTTCGAATCCTAGCCCCTCCTCCAAATTGGCTGATGGCTAAAAGTAAAAATAATAAAGACTTAAAAAAGCGGCTCTGTTATTATCTTGGAGGCATTAAGACCCTATCTGGATTGGATTAAGAGATTTGTTTAATATTCCTATTGATTTAAAAGTTCTTTATTTAATAAAATAAAAATATGCAGGAGTTGGAAAAAAGAATTAAAAATTTTTGTCAGAAAAAAGATGAGATAATTTTTGTTTATTTGTTTGGTTCTTATTCTGAGAATAAACAAAATTCAAAAAGCGATTTAGATTTAGCCATTTATTTTAAAAAACCTGATAAAATTTCTTTAACTGAATTAAACTACGAATTATCAAAATTACTCAGTATAGACAAAATAGATATTGTAGTTTTGAATAAGGCCTCTATACTTATGCAATTTAGAGTTATTCAGAGAGGAAAATTAGTTTATTGCAAAGATGAAATTACTAGAATAAGATACGAGGCTAAAATTATGTCCTTATATTATGACCGTCAGTATTATTATCACAGACATATTAGAGAAAACTTAAAAAGAATTGCTCAAAAGGGATTAGAATGATTGACAAAGAGACGATAAATGAAAAATTGGAAAACCTTAAGAAATATGTAGGATATCTAAAGGAATATCGAAAATTTTCTTTAGAGGACATAAAGAAAGATTATACCCTGCAAGGAGCTATTCGCTACTATCTTCAGATAGCCTGCGAATGTGTGATAGATATTTGTGAAATAATTATAAGTGGGCTTGGTTTACCAAAACCAGATACCGCAAGAGATAGCATTGAAATGTTAGGTGAAAATGGGATTCTACCATTGGAATTTTCCCTTAAAATATCCAAAATGACTGGCTTAAGGAACATTTTAGTTCACGAATATGCGAAGATAGATATATCTGAGATATATAACCACCTTCAGAAAAAGCTCGATGATTTTTCACAATTTGCAAAATTAATAGCTACGTGGATAAACAAAATATGAATTCTTTATTTCTATAGCTTCAAAGTAACTTTTGCCAGATTAATTTAGTGACAACTCCTCTCTTGAGGGCAAGAAATAATGGAGGCGTGGCAGAGCGGACTAATGCGGCGGTCTTGAAAACCGTTGTCCCGTGATGAACGGGACCGGGGGTTCGAATCCCCCCGCCTCCGCCAGACTATTGAAAGAAGTGGCAGAGTCTTATTTTTTAGTGATGAACGTAAAGGGGGTTTCCGCCGGAGGCGGACCCGCCGTAGTC
>JAGGVW010000010.1 GCA_021157805.1 bacterium | reverse complement strand
GTATAATAATTTGTGAGAAGAAAAGATAAAATGGCTATTAAAAAGAGAAATATACTTTGTATAAAAAAGAAAGAAATGCTTGATATAGGACATCTGCTTTTATACATCCCTTATAAAAATATACTTTCCAATTTCATGGAGTTAGCAACTAAAAAAGAGGCAAAAGATTTTGACCCAGTTGCTAAAATATATCACGGATTACTTAGTGCTCCATCTGAAATAAGAGATTATTATGAGGCTTTGTTAGGAGTAACATCATACTATCAAGCAAGTAAAGGCGGGAGAGGAAGATACATTGAGAAAAAATTAGCATCTTCTTTTGAGTTCTGCTCATTAGATATAAAATTAAGCCAGATCCCACTTTGGTTAACACACCCTACAATCCATAAGAAGAAAGGAATTTTTACACAACAAGGGTTGTCAACTTCTGAGAAAAGTTTAATTCGTAGATTTTCCTGGGATTGGATTGGAGATAATGATGAAGAAACTGATATAGGAAGTATTATAAAAAGTGAAAAAACAATGATACTGATGGAGATAAAAAATAGGGTAGATTCTGGTGGAACTGCTGCAAGAAGAGAAATATGGACATCACAAAAATTTGGGATAATATTGGACCATCTTATAAAGAACAAAAAAGTTTATCGAAAACATGAGAGTGGAGAAATTAAAGATTTCACTTTTGCAGAAATGCTTTTACATTTTAATGTGCAATGTCTCGAAATGTATATAGGAATTTTATTTGATATAACAGATGCTCCCGCAAGTATTAGTGCAGATAAAAGAAATGGATTTTATTCATCAAGTAAAGAAGGTTTTAATTATTTATTGGACAAGATGGAGAACTCTAAAAAGTTTGATATTATAAAGGTAGATAATGAAAAATTACAACTTGAAGCTAATTATAAACTTTCTAATATAACAGTAAAATGTGGTGCTTTATATGGAGATAAAATTACAGAAAAACTTTTCAGAGAAAGTATCCCTGTTTCCGACTTGCTATTACTAAGATATGATGATATATGGCTTTCTCAATTGATATCTATAAGTGAAAGAACAAATCTATTAAGATTTGGTAAAAATTATATAACTACATTTAGAGAAATCCTTGCAAAGGACTGGAATGTAAAAAATTTGTATGGTGAGTTCGTAGATTCTGAAGGGTCAGAAGAAACCTTAAATAGATTAATGAAATATTTACTTAACAAATACGATTGGTGTTTTTCATCTGAATTTTGTCCATCATCAACAGAAAAAGATGAATATTTAGCGGATGTAATTCAATTTTTGGGGTCTGTAGAAGCATGATTATTTTGTCTGCTTCAATTAACATCTCATATATGTTTTTATTCCAGCGAATGGGAAAAACATTTATTTAAAGAAAAACAGAATAAGAAAAGAAATGGAAATAGAAAAATTTGTTTTTGGGATGATAAAAATTGATGGAAAAAAATATCTTTATGACATTGTAACAGATGGAAGAATAGTTGAAAAATGGTTGAGAAAAGAGGGGCATAAAGTTTGTCTGGAAGATATTGAAAAATTTTTGAAAGAAGAAACTGAATATGTAATATTTGGAACAGGAACATTTGGATTTATGAAAGTCCCAGAATCAATAAAGGAGAAATTAAAAGAAAAGGGAATTGAAGTAATAGTTGAAAAAACATCTTTAAGTATAAAAAAATTTTCTGAAGTTGTTGATAAGAAAAAAGTAATAGGATTTTTTCATCTTACTTGCTGATTGAGAAGGCAAGTTCAACTGCCTCTTCAGGTGTATGGGCTATTTCTGGTTTTCTTTTGAATTTTGAAAGGACTTTTTCATCAGAAAATAACTCACATACTCCATTACTTGAACTTATCAAAATTGTTTTCTTACCAAGAGCAACACCCATTGAGATTTCATTCAAAGTTCCCCATCTTCCACATATTCCTATTATGCTATCTGCTGAATTAACTATTATTGAATTTCTGTAGAAACCAAGATTTGTCTCAATAGGAATATCTATGTATTTATTTGCTTTATCCTTTTTCCAGGGAAGAATCCCAACAGTTATACCTCCTGCTCTTTTTGCTCCTTTTGCTGCTGCTTCCATAATTCCACCAAGTCCTCCACAAATCAAAATCCCTCCTCTTTTAGCAATAAGAAATCCTGTCCTTTCGGCAATTTCAAGAATCTCAGAAGTTAAATTTTCATCATTTTCATTACTACCACAAACAGCAACTATTTTTTTCATAATCCCTATATTTATAACATTTTTTCTCCAGGTAGAAAAGAGGAAAAATTTATTTCTATTTTATTTCTTCCAGCATTATTTTGAAAAACAAAATTTTTCTGATATAATAAATAGCCAAAAAGAAGAGGAAAAATGAGAGAAGAAAAAATCAAAGATAAATTTAAAAAAGGAAGTTATGAAAAACTTGAAAGAATAAAGAATAAAAAGGTGCAGGAGTTTATTTTAAAATTTATTTCTCTATGTAATCCTTCCTCTGTTTTTGTCAGAGATGATAGTCAGGAAGATGCTTTTTATATAAGAAAAAGAGCAATTGAAATCGGTGAAGAAGGAAAATTGATAACAGATGGACATACATACCACTTTGATGGATACTATGACCAGGCAAGGGATAAAAAGAATACAAAATTTATGATAACAAAAGGACTTGAAGTTGGACCTCTACTTAACTCTATTGATAGAGATAAAGCATATAAAGAAATTACAGAAATTCTTAAAAATATAATGAATGGAAAAGAATTATATGTTCTCTTTCTATCTCTGGGACCTGTTAATTCTCCATTCTCAATATATGCTGTCCAATTAACAGATTCTGCTTATGTTGCTCACTCAGAAGATATTCTTTACAGACCTGCTTATTCTGTCTTTGCTGAAAAAGAAGATATTGAACTTTTCAAATTTGTCCATTCAGCAGGGCAACTTACTGAAAACAAAACAAGTAAAAATTTTGATAAAAGAAGAATTTACATTGATTTTATTGAGAATATTGTTTTCAGTGCTAATACTCAGTATGCAGGAAATACAATAGGATTAAAAAAACCTGCTCTTCGTCTTGCTATAAGAAAAGCAGCAAAGGAAAAATGGCTTGCAGAACATATGTTTATTATGGGAGTGAAAGGGAAAAACAGAAAATCATACTTTCTTGGTGCTTTTCCGAGTATGTGTGGAAAAACTTCAACCTGTATGGTGAGAGGAGAAACAATAATTGGTGATGATATTGCATACCTGAAAAAAAGGGATGGCAAAGTTTATGCTGCAAATATTGAAAGAGGTATATTTGGAATTATTCAGGATGTAAATGAAAAAGATGACCCACTAATATGGAAAGCGCTTAATACTGAAGGAGAAATAATTTTTTCAAATATTCTTGTTTCAAATGGACAACCATTCTGGAATGG
>JAGGVW010000211.1 GCA_021157805.1 bacterium | reverse complement strand
ATTAATTATAAAGGAACTTTCACATTAGAATTCCCTGAAGATAAAACACAATTCCTTTCATTTATTAAAAGAATTCGGGAGTTTACAAGGAGAAAAAAAAAGTTGAGATAAATTTAATTTTACATAGGAAGAGTGATAATATCATTATAACCGCTACCTAAAGAAGTGCAGAAGTGAATGGTATAGACACACAGAGCGTTACCACCCCTTTTAGAAAAATTTAGAACTAAAGAAGGGACAATTCTGTCTAAGATTACAGGGGGAAAAGCACAAATTAATCCCCTATCTCATGGCTTCTTTCAACTCTTCCTTGATATCTTCTTTCCTTTGGACACCTTTTCAATCTCGCTCCTAATGGTCTATAATACTCTTTATCTAATTTTTCTAATTTCTTCGGATTGTCTCCTCCCCATTCCTGTCATAATACCTCTCCTTCAGTAATTTATTCCTCTGTAGATGTGTATAAATTTCTGTTCCCAACCGCCTATCTCCATGGCCGGTATACTTTCTTTAGCACATTAAAATGCTCATTTATATTAAACTCTGGAATACCGGCTATTTTAATCAATTTTTCAAACTCTGTTAAATCAGGGTGGTAACTCTCTCTATAACCATTTACTGTGGTCACTTGACAAGTAATTTAAAGAAAGTATAATAAAAAACAAAAAATGAGTGTTCTGGAATGTTAATCTGCGAACACGACTTGATGCTGGTACAAAAAGTAGTCATTCCCTACAGAAGAAACTTTGGAGATTATTAAAGTTTTAATTTTGGTTTGTAAGTTACTTACAGGGAATAGAATAATAAATTTGTAGAAAAAGAATGAGATGAAGATAGAAAAAAAACTTGGAGCAATTATACAATGTGGTTTTTTACCAATAGTGGTAAATGATGGATTGGATCCTATTTTACTTGCTAGCATTATCAAGGAAGCTGATTTGCCGGCTATTGAGGTTACTTTAAGAAAAGAGAATGCTGTGAATGTTATCAAAAAGATAAAAAAATATTTTCCCGAATTAATTATCCTTTGTGGAAGCACAATAGATGAAAAACAGACAGTAAAATTTTTAAAAAAAAGAGAGGGTTATTTCCCATCAATCGAGGAACTGTACCATCTTGGTGTTGATGGGATTGTATCAATGCTTCCCTTTAGTAAGAAAACTTATAACAAATATAAAAATAAACTTCTTTTTATTCCTGGGGTGGAAACTGTTGCCCAAGCTTTTGAGCAGATTAGTTGGGGTGCTCATTTGATAAAATTTTTCAATACAGAGAATTTCGGTGGAGCTCAGAGAATTAAGACTATACAAGGGGCTACTCATAACACATTACCGATTCTAGTTACTGGTGGTATGAGACTTGAAAAGATATTTGAATATGTGGAAGCAAGGGTACTTGTTATTGGAGCAGGATTTGACATTATTCTTGAAAACGGACAGCAGAATTTTCAGGGCAATTTGGATAAGGTTTTTATTAAAAATAAACTTCTTGCTTATGTTAAGCGTGTGAAAGAATCTAGAAAAAAAACCAATCAGCAATATTTGTCTGAAGAAAAAAATACGGATAAGTTATTGAAAATGACCGGACGGTTTATAGGAAATGGGAGGTAATTTTATGTCTTCTCAAAAAGTAAAAAGAATTCGGATATTATGTCTTTTTTCTATGAAACATTTTCCTGAAGTGCGAAGAGAATTAGAATCTCTGGGAGAGGTGGACTATTGTTTGTATAACCATGAGGCGTTAATTAGTCACATTCCCCCTTATCATATACTTATTCCTTCACTGAAAGTTGATGTTGACCATTTAGTTTTAGATAGGGCTGATTCTTTAAAGATTATTGCGACTCCAACTACTGGAACCGATCATATAGATCTGCGAACTGCTGCACGAAAAGGGATAGAGATAATCAGTCTAAAGGGAGACTACAAATTTTTGAAAAATGTACAGGCAACAGCGGAACTTGCATGGTTATTAGTGATGGCACTTTTGCGTAATTTTCCAAGAGCGCTTCAGTCTGTAAAAGAAGGTAGATGGGAAAGTTCTAACTTTAGAGGTCATGAACTCTATGGAAAAATTTTAGGTATTATAGGTTATGGAAGATTGGGAAAGATGATGTCTAGGTTTGCGCATGCCTTTAGAATGAAGGTTATAGCTTATGATCCATATAAAAAAATTACTGATCCGAGGGTAAAACAGGTAACTAAGGAAGAACTTTTTGCTACGGCTGATATTATAACCATTCATGTTCCTCTTGATGAGGAAACACGCGGGTCAGTTGGATTTCGAGAGTTATATCTTATGAAAAAAGGTAGCTATCTGATTAATACTTCCCGTGGAGATGTTATTGATGAGAAGGCGCTTCTGGATGTTTTAGAAAGTGGTCATTTATCCGGCGCTGCGTTAGATGTATTATCTGGTGAACGTAATTCTAACTTATCAAATCACCCATTGATTAATTATGCCCGAACTCATAGTAATCTTCTTATTACACCCCATATAGGAGGAGTGACTTTTGAATCTCAATCTAAGGCCTTTTTGCGTATAGTATATAAACTTAGGGAAAAAATAGAACACCTGAAATTATCTAACTCAATCTGAAGTTTTCTATATTTTATATATCTTCTTTAAACAACAGAATAAAATTCACTAAAAGGGGTTTATTTGACCTTTCTTCATAACCATTAGTCCAGAGATGTTTTACTTTAGTTGTGATATGTTTAATCCTAAGTTTTTTGCAGATTTTCTCAAACTTATGGTTTGATATTGACTCTTTATGCCAAGTTGCATATTCTGTTCCATAATCAGTAAGAGCTCTTTCTATCTTTATTGGAGTAAATTTCTTTGTAAGATGGTTCTTTATTACAAAATCTGTTTATTTGGCATATCAGGTTTACTTTTTATCTTTGGTGTTAACCATTATAGGACAACGACCGTGTTTAGCGAAGAAACGGCACATCCAAACAATGCGTTCATACAATGCCCCAGGCATTGCCTGATCAGACAAACCAGCAATGAATCCATATCCAGGAGCAACACTTTTAACAATCTTTTCTAAGTGTGAATGAAACGATTCTTCGTCAGTACTTGGCTCCAGCAAAGTACTTGGAATTCCTCCCCAAATAATAATCCTGCCTCGCCATGCTTCAATTATTCGTTCAAACGGACAAGATGTCATCGGAGCACATGCCAGACAGTCAGCGATGTCAAAATCCGCTTTCACTACAAGCTCCAGCAAGGCACTCATATCTCCATCAGCATGAAAAGCTACCCATTTCCCTGCCTCGTGCATTCTTTGGTTAAATTCACGCAGATACGGTAAAAAGAATTGCTTAAAGATAGAAGGTGGTGTTAGGGGACTGTCGAAGTTTACACCGTGCATAACAATTTCACAGGGCGAATCGGCTACAATATCCCACATTCGTTGGAAGGCACGATCTCCGGTTGCAACTGCATCAGCAAAAATATCGGGCTTGTCGGTAATATGAAAAAAAACATCTTTGTAGCCAACCCAATTTATCATCAAATCGTGAGCAGGACACGGACCAAGGATAACTATAGGGATACCATTATCGCCAACAGTCCTGTCACAATTCCAATAAGATTCATAATCCCTGATATATTCTAGATGGCTTACAATCTCTTTATAAACCCGATAATCTTCCGGCGATTTGATCGGATATTCCACAATGTGAGGTCGAAGTCCTAATCTTTCGTCGTTCAATCCATACTGTGAAATACGCCGTAGAGTTCCTTTTGATGTCTCCCAAATCTCATAAATCTTGGCTCCTTCACGATACCGCTTGTAGGAAACAGGTGCTCGATACCTGGTCGTGAAAACTCTTGCATTACGAGCTTGCAAAGCCATTCCTAAGTCTAATTGTAACTGGTCTAGAGACTTATCTGCAACTTCTGGTGGTAAATCGTGGTTAACTTGCTTCGCACGGTACCATATATCAAGACGGCAAGAAATTGGAATCCTGTCAGGAATCTGCCATTGTAATACAGTTTTTAGTCTCTCCCTATGCGTCATCCCAATTTCCCAATTTTAACTTCTGTTCCAGCTTCAACTATATGTTCAATTGACATTCCAAAAAACTCTATCTTTTATTTTTATACCCTTTTATAAATTAACTATCAGACTTCTATTTTCTTTCTAAAAATTCCTGTTTCTAATTTATATTTATCATATTCTTTTATTTCTGTCAAGTTTTAAAAGTAAATCCAATAATTTCTGATTAAGGGAGCAACAAATAGTATTATGTGGAGTGAAAAGACATTTTCAACTATCTGCCAGGTTTTTATAAAATAAATTTTCTAATAATTATTTTATTTTCACTTTATTTTTCCTGGCACCTCCCGTTTTTTATCTACCAGAGACAATTTTTAACAAAAGTAGGTTTTGAGAACAATAGTCTCCCTAATATTGTATTTAAAGTAGATGGAATTCTTTATGTCCATCAGGAAATTCAAACCATACTGGTCCGCTATACTTGCCGGTAGGCGGTGGTAAATTAAAAATATCTAAGAATTCTTTAAAGGAATAAGCAGCCACATATCCACCAGCAATTGCAATAATCTTATTTTTATTAGGGAATGGTCTAAAGTGTTTATTTCGTAAACTGCGGAATCCTTTTTCACTAAGAGCTCTTCCTTTTTTACTTCTGAATGCAGCTACCGTATTAAACATAAACAATGTAAAATAAATATGTGCACAAATCCCAGTCCATGATTGAGAAGGAAATTTATTTAAATACCATTCTTGTTTCAATTCTCTATTTCCGTTAGTTTCTATTTTCCATCTTTTACTGTAAAGATTATATACTTTCTCAATTTGTTCCGGTTT
>JAGGVW010000196.1 GCA_021157805.1 bacterium | reverse complement strand
TGCCAGAAAAAGCGAAAAAAGCAGGTGCCTTTATTGTTGGAACTGGAAGAAGCGATTTCCCAAATCAGATAAATAACCTGCTTGCTTTCCCCGGTATTTTCAGAGGTGCTCTTGATGCCAGAGCAAAGAGAATAACAGATGAAATGAAAATTGCAGCAAGTTATGCCATAGCAAATTATATCCCGGAAAGGAAACTTTCTCCTGATTATATAATTCCTTCTCCTCTTGATAAAATGGTTGCGAAAAAAGTTGCTGAAAAGGTGAAGGAGATCTGTTCTAACTCTGGTTTCACCTAACCAGGGCCATATCTCACAGGGGAGAATTTAGCAGAGAAAGTGATATCCATATCCCTAACTTGTGTATCTGTTTGACTTTTTATATTTTTATGATAAAAAAATAGGGAAAAGGAGGCAATAATGAAAAATATAAAAGTTGGATTTATTGGTTGTGGGAGTATTTCATATAGACATTTAAGGCAACTTAAAGAGATTGAAGGAACAGAAATTATTGGTGGTTTTGACCCTAAAAGAGAAAATGTTGAAAAATTTATTTCCGAAGCAGGAGAAGGAAAAATTTTTGATAATGAAAAAGACCTTATTAAAAATGTTGATGCAGTTGTAATCTGTTCTCCTCATACATTCCACCTTTCTCAGATTAAGATTGCTGTTGAAAATGGAGTTGATGTTCTTGTTGAAAAACCAGCGGTTGTTACTTATAAAGAAACAGTTGAATTAAAAAAAATAATTGAGAAAACAGGAAGAAAAGTTGTTGTTGGTTATCAACGGCATTATATGGAATTACCTTTATCTGTGAAAAAATTAGTTCAAGAAGGTAAAATTGGAAAGATTATTTTTGTAAGTGGATTTCTCGCACAGGACTGGATAAATGGAATTAAGAAAAGCGGAAGGATATGGAGATTTGAGCCAAAACTTTCAGGAAAGGGACAATTAACTGATTCAGGGAGTCACTTTTTAGGAATGCTTTTCTGGATAACAGGACTTACTCCTGAAAAAGTTGGTGGCTTTATTGATTTTTGCAGAGAAAAAGTTGATATTAATTCTTCTTTTTCAGTCAAATTTAAAGAAGGAGTTCTTGGAAGTTTTGGTATACTTGGTTTTGACCCATCATTCAGAGAACTTATGATGATATGGGGAGAAAAAGGAGTAATAAAATTGAGTTTATTTGAAGAGTCATATATTCACTTTAATGATAAAAAAGAACCAGAAAAAATTCCTCTTGTAAAACCAGAAGTAAAAACACCAATTGATGACTTAATAAAATGTGTAAGAGAGGGGAAAAGTCCTGAAACTGATATCTCTGTTATAGAAAAAGTCGCTCTACTTTCTGATAAGGTATATGAAAGCTTTAACAAAGGTATAATTGCTAAATGTTGAGAAATATATTACAATAGTAAAAACATCTTTGAAAAGCGATATTATTCAGAAAAGGGAGGGATTATGGAGAATCTTAAAATTAATTGTGAAAAAGTTGTGGATTTTATTATTTCATTTCTCAAAGAAGAAATAAATAGAGGTGGGTTCAGGTCGGCTATCTTTGAACTTTCGGGAGGGATTGATTCTTCAGTTATTGCAACTTTATGTAAAATGGCTCTTGGGAAAAATAACACTTTTGGAATAATACTTCCTTATAAAGATACACCAAAAGAATCTGTTGACCTTGCATATAGTGCTGGAAGAAATATTGGAATAAGATATATGAGATTTAATATAACTCCTCAAGTTGATTATTATTACAGAAACTTCCCACAAGCAGGAAGAACAAGAAGGAAAAATAAAATGGCGAGGGAAAGAATGAGTATACTTTACGACCTTGCTTCTCATTTTAATGGTATTGTTGTTGGAAAAAATAATAAAAGTGAAATATATCTGGGAGAAGGAACAATCTATGGGGATTTCGCCTATGATATAAATCCTATAGCAGACCTTTATAAGACACAGATTTTTCAATTAGCAGAATATCTCAAAATACCGCAGGAAATAATAGACCAGAAAAAAAAGATAAAAATTGGAGAAGAAAATAGTGTCCCTTATCAAATTGTTGATTCTGTTATTTATTATTATGTTGAGAAAGGAATGAAACCATCAGATATTTCAAGCACAATTAATTTAAAAGAGACAGATGTAAAAAAAATCATAGAAAGAATAAATAAATCAAAAAATATCAGGAAACAACCTCTTATAGCAAAAATTCCTGATGAAATTAAGTATTTTAAATCTTAATTGGATATTTTTGCTCCTGTTTTTGCTCTTCTTATTGCTGTTTCAATTCTTTTCTTTAAGTCAGAAATGTTTATTGTATTTGAACTTTTATCAATTGATAAATTTATGGAACTTCTTAAAAATCTTCCTTTTATGATGTATTGTTTTCCATTCTTCTCTCCAAGCAATCCTTCAATTGTAAGGCGATTATTTTTAACCATTATTTTCATCCCCATCTTCCCATAATAAAAATTAGAACTCCCAACCATTTTTATAGGATTTGTTCCAGCAAGAGTAGTAAAAAACTTTACAGCGCCAAAATTCATAATTTGTTTTATTCTTCTTTTCCTTACAGAGATAATTTTACTTTCAAGTTTATAATTATTATCTTCCAGTTCAAAATTTCCATCTATATTAAAAATCCCTGAAATATAAATTTCTTCACTTAATTTTTTAACAAGTTTTTCTATATTTAATCCATTTATGAAAAACTCACCTTTAAAAAATTTCCCTCCAGTATAGTTTATTTTTCCCTTTCCATCGTAAAACAAAAAATTAATTTCCCCATTCTTAAAAGAATTCAGATATCCATTTATTTTCTCAATCTTCAACTTTTTTAAGTAAACATCATCACAAAAAAATTCTCCTGGAAAAGTAAGATATAAATTTTTAATATGGTAATTTTTGGAATTGAAGGAATTAAAAAAAACATTCAACTTTCCAGATATCTCAAGTTTTTTTTTACTTTTTTCACAAAAAAGTCATCAAAATTTACTATACCTCCTGTAATATCAATTCTGTATTTTTTCTTTATTTCTTCGGGTAAAAGTTCAAAAAGTTTTTCTATTTCAATTTCTTTACCTTCAAAAGATAAAGAGAAGTTTTCATCATCTACATTACCATAAAAATTTAATTCTTTATTATCAATTAATGCCTTTCCTCTTTTTATTTCTACTTTTTTCTCTGTCGGGGAAAAATTCCCTTTCAGGAAAACAACAACTTCTCCACCCTTTTTAACTTTAAGTCCTTCAATTTTTACATCAAAATTTATCTCTTGCTTTTTATTATTTTCTTGAGAGACAACTATGTTGCCGGAAACAGTTCCTTCAACAGGGATTTTAAAATTGAGAAAATCCCCAACTTCTTTTATGTTAACTTTATCCATCGCTAAAATTATATTCTGTCCATCCTTTCCCCAG
This sequence comes from bacterium, assembly GCA_021157805.1. Next base: position 7,137 of record JAGGVW010000196.1, on the reverse strand, counting down.
TTCTTTAAACTTCCTTTTATGTTAAAATCTCCTATTTTTTCAATTTTTATATCTGTTTTCTTTATATTCACATTTCCGTTTTTTATATTCCCGGAAATTGTTCCCTTCACTGTAATTTCCCTTCCATTTTGCTGTTTTTTTATTTCTCCTGGTCCTGTAAAAGCAAAAGCCATTCTTGCAATTGATGGTCTTATTCTTAATCTTCTCATTATCAGAGTAATATCATTTTTTATATATGTTAAGTTCTTAACTTCTGCTCCAAAAAAGGAAATTTTTACATCCTCAATCTTGAATGGAAGTTTAGAAATCTTTCTATTTACAACAAACTCTCCTGTTTTCAGAAGTGCAAAAAGTAATATAAAAACGGTAAAAACAGAAATTAAAACCCCTTTTTTCTTTTTCATTTTTTTAAATACTTATCAAAAAAATCAAATGCCATTTTACCTGAAAAAGAATGTTCTCCTTCAAAAATTTCAATCCATAAGTTTTTTTCAACCCCCGCTGCTTTATAGACCTTCTTAACCTTCCTGTGTGCTTTTTTTGCTGAATCAATCCAGAAGCAGGTATCATTTACTCCTGATTCAATTAAAAGTGGTTTTGGACATATAGCAGAAATTATATCTCCAACATCAGCGTATTTATAAAGATTTGGAACAATTTGACTTCCACAGAAATTAGGTCTGTTAATTGCATAATGCAAGGTGGTAGTTGCATAACATATTATATCACCTGCTTTTATTCTATCATCAAGAAGTGTTAAATAAGCTGTCATTGTTCCACCAAATGAAAGTCCCATACAACCAATTCTATCTTTATCAACTTCCTTTCTTGTTAGTAAAAAATCAATTGCTCTCATTCCATCAAAAATATTTGCTCCAAGTAAAGTTCTTCCAAGAATAAGATGCTGGAGAAAGTAAATATTGCATTTATCCCTTCCAGGAAAAGGATTATCCTGATAGGCAACTCTTTCACCAAAGCCACGCCAGTCAGGACAAATTGTTATAAACCCCCTCTCTGCCATTTGCTCTCCATAATTATAATTATAAGTTCTTATATTATTTATGATAGAAGGATTGTTATTATGAACACCTGCAACAGGGTCTTTTCCATAAGTGCCGTGTCCATGACAGCACAAAATAGCAGGGAATTTTTTCCTGTTTTCTTTTGGAATTAAAAGATAAAGAGGCATAAAACAATTCTTTTCTGTTTGTATCAACCATTTTTCCCTTACATATTTTTCCTTCTCTTCAGTTGATAAAAGTTCTGGCTTTAAATCAGATGGTTCTGGAAATTCTCCAAGTAATTCTCTTATTTTTGAAATTAGTTTTTCTTTCCAGATTAAAACATCCTTTTTATTTTTTCCTTTGAATTCCATTGATGGCTTGACTCTTCCTGCCCATTTTTCAATGAAATTATCAATAATCTGTGGTGAATCATATTTATTTGGCATACTATCTCCTTTTTAAAAAAGTATATATTAAAGTAAAAAAAAAATCAAATGGGAGTAAAATGTGTTAAAATTCCGACATAAGGTTAACTTTCTGTATCTCTTTCCCTGTATACTTTTGAGAAGATAACAAAGATATAAGAAAAATTTGACTCTGATTTTTATTTTTATTAAAATCTTACCAAATGATATAATATAGAAAGATAAGAAATGGATAAAAGAGAGATTAAAAGAAGGGCTTATAAATTAAAGGAGGAAAAGCGTCCTGGAGTGTAAATGTAATAAAGGGAAATTTCATAGACCATTTAATTATGATAGTTTCATGGAAGACTTCCAGGTTTTTATTTTCACATATTATTTACTCTTATGGTGTATAACTTTATAAACTTTTTAAGACAGAAAAAGAAGATGAATTAGAAAGTATTAAAGTGGTATGTTTCTAATTTTTTAATTCTTTTATAAATAAAAATATTGTTTTAAAATTGATGGTTTTTCGTAATTTCTCTGGTTTCTTATCTAATAAGTGTTTTACATCTGTTGAGGAATTCTTATGGTATAATGTGGTTGTGCAATAAAAAAAATTTGAAAACTTGAAAATAGAAAAGAGAAATAAAAAAGGCAATGGGTATTTAGAAAATTTCTTATGTTTGTCGAATTTCAGACATTTTCAGAAAATTTGACAGAGACAAAAGAAAATCATATATGAGAAACAAAGAGTGTTAAAATGGAGATAGAAATTTTAACAGTTAATTTGAAAGGGGATATAATAGAAAGAATGAAAAATGGAATATTCCAGAATATTGAATTGTGTATATAACTTGAATATAGAACAATTAATCCTGAAGATGAACAAACAAAAGTATATACTCTTCCAATATATGAAAGTTACTGGAACCATGGAGTTGCAGACTTTGAAATGAAGGTTAAAAGGTATATAAAATTAAAGATTAGAAGATGGGGAAATAATAATCACTTTACAGATTTAATTATTGATTTTCACACATAAAAAGAATATATAAAAAGAACTGCATGTTGGTTGGGATAATAAAAGAAAGTAAGTTATCAAAAATTCCTGATGGAGAGAACTTTTATTTGAAGTGAAAGGAATTGATAGTTATTTATTTTGGAATAATAGATAGAGCAGGAAGGATTTATCAGGAAACAGAAAAAGAGGTAAAAAAGACACAATAATTTTACCAAAATTTAATTCTGATTTATAGGGTGGAGAAATGATTCTATAGAGAGAAAAACTTCCATTTGAAATAATGAATTTGGAAATCCAGAAAGTAAAATGGTGAGTTTCACTTTATGAGTAATAGAATTTTAAGTAAGATAGAAATACTTTACTTTTGTTCAGAGAAGTAATTTTTTTGTGAAAAATAGCATTTTTTTAAGATTAAGTAAGGAAAAGTTTTAATATACAGATGAACATAGGGTATAACTTAAACGAAACGGATGACAAAAAAAGAGTAAAAGATTTAATTAAAATTTGTAAAAGAATAGAGTGCGAAAGTATTTTATTTTTCCCTTCAGTTATAATAATATATCTTTATAAAAATTAATAGGAACAGAAAATATGCTGAAAAACTTAAAATCTGGGTTAAAGAAATAAAAAAGGAGGATTAAAATTCTAAATAAATATACTTCAAACACTTGGTCATACATATTCTTGGGAAGATAGAAAGTGAATATTTGTTTCAGAGAAGGTTTGATATAAATAGTATTAAATCAAAAGGATGAATATGTCCTATTGATAAGAATTTCAGAAAATACAATGGTGGAGTTTATAAAATTTTGGTGAATTGAAATCAGATATTATTTATGTTGACAATGATTTCAGATATATAATGTATGAAGATTTCTGTTTTTGCAAGTTACATAATAAAATATTTGAAAGAGACACAGGAATAAAAATAACGAGGGAGGGAAAAAATGATTGACCTTCACACACATACAATTCTTTCAGACGGTGTTCTTCTTCCTTCAGAACTGGCAAGAAGAGCAGAGGAAAAAGGGTATAAAGTAATTGCTTTTACAGACCATATTGATTTTTCAAATGTTGAAAATGTTGTCCCGTCCCTTGTGAGAGTTTGTGAAAAAATAAATAGAAACTATAAAATAAAAACAATACCAGGAGTTGAAATAACTCATATAAATCCCATAGATATACCTGTCCTTGTTCAGATTGCTAAAAATATGGGAGCAAAACTTATAGTTGTTCACGGGGAGACCATAGTTGAACCAGTTGCAAAAGGAACAAACAGGAAAGCACTTGAAAGTGATATTGATATTCTTGCTCATCCCGGGCTTTTAAGTGAAGAAGAGGCACACATTGCTGGTGAAAGAGGTATTTATGTAGAAATTTCTGCAAGAAGGGGACATTCTCTTTCAAATGGTCATATTGTAAGATTATGGTATGAATATGGATTTCCTATTATTTTAAATACAGATACTCATTCTCCTGAAGACCTGATTGATGATGAATTTGCTAAAAAAATAATAATATCAGCAGGAGTTAAAGTTGCTGATGTAAATACTGTAATTCAGAACAGTTATAAACTTGCTCAATCAAAACTTTAAAGGGGAGGTCGGACCTCCACAGGGGAAAAATGGGGAGAAAGGTAGATTTTTCAGTTGGATATTTTTATCATATTTACAACAGGGGAGTGGATAAAAGAGTTATATTTTCAGATGAATCCGATTATTTCCGGTTTATAGAGACACTATATTTTTTTAATGATGATAAGCCCACAGATTACTACCATCTGAACTGGGGAGGTTCGACCTCCACAGAGAGGGATAGGTTGGTGGGAATTTTGTGCTATTGTCTTATGCCAAATCATTTCCATTTTATTTTAACTCCTTTGAAAGAAAAAGGAATTCAGAAATTTATGCAGAAGATTTCTACTGGGTATGCTATGTATTTTAACGAGAAGTATAAGAGGAGTGGTTCTTTGTTTGAAGGAAGATATAAAGCAATTTTGATTGATTCAGACGGTTATTTCACTCATCTTACAAGGTATATTCATTTAAATCCTGTTAAATTGCTTTATCCTGACTGGAAAGAAAAAAGTGTAAAATGGAAGGAAATTGAAAAGTTTTTGAAAGGATATAAATGGTCAAGTTTACCTTTTTATTTGAAAATAAAGAAAAAGTCTAATATACTTGATACTGAGTTGATAAAGAACCATTTGGTGATTAAACCTGGAGAAGAATATGAAAGATTTATTGGGGAGGTCCGACCTCCACAGGAAGATTTGTGTGGTGTTGACAGGAAGTGAGAAAGAAGTAGATAGTTTGAAAGATGTGGGGTTGGTGGAATTACGGCTGGATGAGTTTTTAAGAGAGTATGATGAGAGTGAGTTGGTGAATTGGATAGAGAAAGTAAAAGAAAAAGTTAAAGGGAAAATTATAGGAACCTGCAGATGGTATAAAGAAGGTGGAGAAAATGCTTATTATATAAGAGACAAAAAACGGATTGAAATTTACAAAGAAATTATTGATTATGTTGATTTTATTGATATTGAACTTAAAAGCAGGATTTTAAAAGAGGTGGTTGGAATTGCTAAAGAGAAAAATAAAAAAGTAATAATTTCATACCATAATTTTAAAAAAACACCAGATGAAAAAAAATTAAAGACATTTGTGAGAAAAGCGAAAAGAGAAGGTGCTGATATAGTGAAAATTGCTACTTTATCAAATAATGAAAAATCGCTTTTTAATCTTATTAAATTAACTCATCTTTATTCAGAAAAAATTCCACTTGTAGTAATTCCTATGGCAGATAGTTTCTTCCTGAGGTTTGTGCCAATTTTCTTTGGTTCTCTCTTTACCTATGTTAGTTTTTCTAAAAAAGTTGCTCCAGGCCAGATTTCTTATTTTGAATTTATGAATGTTTTTGATAAAATATTCTAAAAACTTGACAAAAATTTATCCATAAGGTATAAAAAAATAAAAAAGTAGAAAAAAACTTGACAAATTGAAAAAAGGGTGTTATAAAAAAAATAGATTGTGCTTTTCTCTCTGACTTAATTTGCCGGAAAGGAGGTGAAGAAAGGAAAAAAGGCGAAAGTCAGAGGAGAAAGAAAAGCATAAAGATGAGGTAGTATCCACAGGTAAAAGGTGGATAACATAGATAACAAAAGGAGCAGGAAATGAAAAGTAAAATATGGAAAGTGATAGCGGTTGTTTTTGCTGTCGCTTTAATTGCACCTGCTTTTTCAGCAGTTGAAAGTGTAAAAGTAGGTGGAGATATTAACATTTATGGTGTTTTAAGACCAAATTTTAAGATAAACTCTTCTTATGATGAAACTTCTGCTAATTTCTTCCAGACAACTGCAAGAGTTTATGTAACTGCTGACCTTACTGATAATGTTCAGGCGATGATAAGGTTGATTAATGAAAGAGTTTGGAATTGTACTGGATGTTCTTCAGAGTTACAGGTTCTACTGGATCTCGCATACATCAAGGTTACTGACCTTTTAACTCCGGGACTTACTCTTACAGTCGGAAGACAGGAAATTCAACTTGGAGAAGGGCTTGTTGTTGGAAGCCAGTATAATGCCTATGGAAAAGTTCTTGGAGATAAAAATAATTATGTAAGTGTAAGCTATCCCTTTTCTACCGGAGCAAATGACCTGGTTCTTCAGAAAGCATTTGATGCTATAAGGGCTGATTATGAAGTTGCAACTGTTCCAGTGGTAATCACTGCATTTGGAGCAAAAATTGATGAAAAGTCTAAAAGTCCAAGTACTAGCCGACCAGTAAGTGATACAAACCTCTATGGATTAAATTTTGAATACAGACCAGACCTTTATAGTTTAGATGTTTATTATGTAAGAGCAGATAAACTCCATACAGACAAAAACCTTGATACGGCTGGTTTAAGAGTAAGTGGAAGTATTCCTGCAGTTGAAGGGCTTTCTTTAAAACTTGAATATGCAAAACAGTTTGGAGAAGATGGAAGCGATAATGATTATGAGGGATGGGCATTGCTTTTTGGTGGAAGTTATGAATTTCCTGTGGATATGAAACCCGTTGTGAGAGTTGCTTACAATTTGTTCAGTGGAGATGATAATGGAACAAGTGATAAAGAATATGACAATTGGCAGATGGTTTTCCCATCCAATATTGCTTCAAGAATAGGTCCAGTATATTATGCTTTTTCTGCTAACAACACCGCTTCTTTGACAACCGAAAGTAATCTTCAGGTAATCAATCTTGGATTTGACCTTCAGCCAGTTGAAAAAGTTAAACTTTCTCTTGATGGATACTGGCTTAAAGGAGATGAGGATATAAAGAATAATGAAGATGATATTGGATATGAAGTAGACCTTGGAATTAACTATCAGTATACAGAAGACCTCTCCTTTGGACTTACAGGAGGAATGTTGTTCACTGGAGACCTTTTTGATAAGAAGAACTTAGATGATGATGACAACCCGTGGCAGGTAATTGCTTCTATGAAAGTTGCATTCTAAGGATATGAGGATAAATGAGAAGGGGCGGGTCTTTCGACCCGCCCCTTTCTTTTTTCCCCTCCTGTTAGAACCGGGTTCTAACAAAGATTGAAAAAAAGGATGAATGGATGTATTATTAAAATATGTATAAAAAGGGAGAGAAGATGAAAGCAACAGTAGATATAGAAAAAATTGTTGATTTATTAAACTCTTTAAACGAAAGAATGAAGC
>JAGGVW010000032.1 GCA_021157805.1 bacterium | reverse complement strand
CTGTTAAAGATTGGATAAAAAAAGAGAAAAGAAAAGTAAATAAAACATCTAATAATTCTTTTTATGATAATCCTTTTGCAACTAATCCATTAAGACCATATCCAGAATAAAGGAGGTGAGGAATAAGTGAAAAAGAAATTAAAAGATGTGATTTTTAAATACGATAAAGATTTACCAAATTCAGCATTAAAAATACAGTATGATGATGCATCAGCAACAATATATCTTTCAAAAAGAACCGCAAAAGCATTATTGGATTTCTTAAAAAAGACGGATTTGAATAAAAAAGGAGGTAAGAAAAAATGATTTTTTATTTTCAGAATAAATTGGCAACTATGGAAGATAAATATCTTAATTATGAGATAGAAAAAGGTTTAGTTAAATTCACAATGAAAGATAATTTTGCTTTCTTTTATCTACCTAAAATAGAAGTTTTACTTTTTAAAAATGTAAAGATAAGAAAGAAGGATAAAAATTTTCCAAGTGATTATGATATTGTAGTAAAGCTTTATAAAGGGAAAAATACGAGGGATATTCGTATAGAAATTGATAGGGAGGATTTAATTAGAGAGAAACGTATTATGGGATTGTCAGAGAGTTTGGCTGTAAAGTTTGCGACAAAAATTTTAGAACCTGTTTTTAAAGAAATTAGAAAAGCATATTATTCAAAGTTTAAAAAAGAAGTAAAGCAACTTCAAAAAATATTTTTAGAATTTAAAGATATGGTATGGCAAGAATTTCAGAAGTCCAATAGAGAAAAAGGAATATTAAAAAGAATGTTTTTAAAGACAATGATGATACATAACATATTTTTATTGGATAAGGTGCAGAAAATTATGCTAAAGATTTATACCTTGTTTTTAGAAACAGAAAAAGAAGTAAGAAGAGGGGAAGTTCAAATAAAGAAGGATTTAACAAATATATTAGAAGCAGAGATCGCAAAAGCGACTTTTTTTGTGTTTCTGTGATGGGAAGGGAAAAGAGATGAAAATAGAAATAGGAAAATTGCCACCAAGTCAAAATGAATGGAAAAGATGGAGTTGGACCGTCGGAGGAAGAGCAAAACAACGAAGGATAAAAAAAGAATGGGAAAATATTATTATTCCTCATGGGTATTTATGGAAGGCACTTTATGGACCGGGAATTTATGCGAAAGAGATAAAAGTAATGTTTTATTTTCCAGACAATAGACGGAGAGATATTGATAATTTTTCTTACTTCAAAGGAATTTTGGACGGACTTGTAAAAGCGGGAATTATTGCTGATGATAGTGTAAAGGATGTTAAAATAGAATATGAAATGAAGTTAAACACGGGAAAACGACAAACGGAAATTTTAATTGATGAGTAAAAAATGAAAATAACGATAGAACTTGAATTTTTTGAGTATTTCCCACCAGAGCAATTAAAACAATTCCAGCAGTGTTTACAGGATTTGAAAGAAGGGAAACATAAATTCGGCTCTATTGAACTTCATATAAATGATGGTAAAATAGTTAGAGTATGTCAAATAAAACATTTTGAAAAGTAAAAAGTAAGTTTTAACTGGTCTCCCACCTGAAGCCAGACGGAGGCCTCTCAAAAGGAGGTCTCTATGTCTGGTGTCAAAAATCTCTCCGAAAAAGAAAAAATTCAGCAAGCATTTAATATTTTGTATATGCTTGTGAGGTGTTTTGCTCATTCCTGTGATGACCCATCTGAACTGGAAAGTATCGGTTATGTTGTGATTGCCAAATTATTACGTGAAAAATCTGTTCGTTCCTGGCAAGGATTGGTTAGAGTGTCTTTAAGGAATGCTTTTAGAGATTATATTAAGAGAAGAAAAAAGTATAAAGCAATATTGAAAAAGTATAGATACAGGATTTATTCGTCTCTGTATATGAGAAATGAAAATCAAAGGTAAGCGACCGGCTCCCTGCTGCCACAGGGAGCAACCCGACTGGTACAGGCAGTCAGGCTGTGGACGGCCGCCTTTATACCTGGTATACCGTCCATATTATAGCCGAGATGTATCAGGAGGGCAAAAATTAAAAGGATTGTATGGAAAAATGAAAAGAGAAAGTTGGGGCAACTTAAGCCATATAAGAAAAATCCCAGAAGAGCAGATAAAAAGCAAAGGAAGGATTTGAATATGAGTTTACAAAGGTTTAATGTGGCAGATCCGTTGATAGTTAATAAAGATAATACTATTATTGGAGGACATTTGAGATATGAGGAGTTGATGAAAAAGTATGGGAAGGATTATGTGGTTGATGTGAGAGTGCCTGATAGAAAATTGTCTGAAAAAGAGGTTTCAGAGTTAAATTTGCGGTTGAATAAGAATACAGGAGAGTGGGATTTTGATTTATTGGGGAAGTTTTCTCCTGAATTATTAAAAGAAGTTGGATTTACTCATGAGGAATTACGATTTATTTTAGACCCGGTTGTTAAAGAAGATAATTTTGATGCTGAAGAAGAATATAAAAAGATTAAAAAACCTCAAACTAAAAAGGGAGATTTATATAAATTAGGTATTCATAGGGTTATGTGTGGAGATGCTACTAATATTGGGGATATTGAAAAGTTAATGGATGGGGAAAGAGGAAATTTAGTATTTACTGATCCTCCTTATAATGTTAATTATAGGTCTCCTTCTGGAAGTAGTTATGCAAAAGGAAAGTATAAACATAAACCTGTCTTTAACGATAATTTGTCTGATGAGAAATGTCTTGAGTTTTATACTTCTGTTTTGAAAAATCTTTATTCTATTACTGGTGATGATGCACCAATTTATTGGTGGTATGCTGGGAGAAATTTTCATATTAATATTCAAGCATTTAAAAATTCAGGGTGGCATTATTCTCAATCGTTAGTATGGACCAAAAATGGAATAGTTATTTGTCCTTCACAAGATTATCATAGGTGTTATGAACCATGTATGTTTGGTTGGAAAAAAGGAAAGCAACATTATGTAAATAAGGTTGTTAAAAAAGTTAAAGAGGTATTTAATCTGGATTTTGATGATTTTCTTCTTCTTTTGGATTTCTGGTATGAAAGGAGAGATTCAACTTTAAGTTATTCGCATCCTACTCAAAAACCTGTAAGGTTAGCAGAAAGGGCATTAAAAAAACATAGTAGGTTAGGAGATATTGTTCTGGATGTGTTCGGTGGATCTGGGTCTACTCTTATTGCATGTGAACAATTAGGGAGAAGGTGTTTTATGATGGAGTTGGATCCTGTTTATGTGGATGTGATTGTTAAAAGATGGGAAAAGTTTACAGGGGAAAAAGCAAAGTTGATGAAAAATGGCAAAGAAAAGGAAAAGTAGGAAAAAACAGGAAAGAATAAGGAGAAAAAGTGATTTTCAGTTGTATGTGTTATGGAAATCTTTACCATCTCTTTTGCGTGGTCAATCTAAAGAAATTCTTGCTCAATATGGTTTTGAAGATGAAATCGTTCTCCAGTTATTTGAGTTGAAAACTCAACAGGATTTTCAAAAAAAATTCCTACTTAATAAAAATACTCTTACAAAATGGAATAAAAGAATTGAAAAGGAGGGTTTGTTAGCAGAGAAAATTATGGTCTGGGCAAAAAAGTTAACTGCAAATGTTATAAGTGCTCTTTATAAGAAAGTTATTGAAGAAGGAGATGCTCAAAGGACAAAGTTATGGCTGGAATTTGTTGAGGGGTGGAGAGAAAAGATTGAAGAGAAGCATACTGGGGAAATTGGGCTTAAGCATAGTGGGAAAATAGAGACATCTAATGAAGAAAGCAGGAAGTTGTTAAAGTTGTTGGTTCAGAAGGATAAAGATGGGCAGTTATTCTGGGAAAAGTGGTTGAAGGTTATTAAAAATGTTGATGCCAACGAAACAACAGATTGATTTTAGAAGTTTTGCTGAAAAGTATTTAAGGACTGAAAAGAATGAGATTGTTGATTTTAGTTTGTTTCCTTTTTTGAAAGAGATTTATGATTGCAGAAAAAAAATAATTGTTATTAAGAAAGCATCACAGATGGGAGTTAGTACTATGGCGATAAATAAGGTGATATGGTTGGCTGTGAATTTTGTTATTGCTGCTATTTATACTATGCCCACAGGGAAAGATGTTTCTTATTTTGCTCAAACCAGGTTTGACCCTGTTATTGAGAATTCTGATTTAAATGTTCCTCTTGAAATAGATAATGTGGGAGTGAAAAAAATAGGAAGTAGTTTTTTGTTTTTTAGGGGAACATGGGAAGAAAAACAGGCAATCAGTATTCCTTCTGATTTCAATGTGCATGATGAAGTTGATTTTTCAAAACCGAATATTGTTGAAATGTATAAGAAGAGGTTGTCGGCTTCTCCCCTTGCCTGGCAACTTTTGATTTCTACTCCTACTATTCCAAATTATGGTATTACGACTGAGTTTGAAAAAACAAATAAGAAAGAATGGTTTGTTAGATGTAAAAACTGTGGATATGAACAGATACTTACTGAGGAAAATATAATTGATGAAGAGTTTAGATGTGTAAAGTGTAAGGAAGTTCTGGATAGAACAAATGGAAGATGGATTGCAACAGGAAAAGGTGAAATTGAAGGATACCATCTTTCTCAATTGATGGCTCCATGGAAAAGTGCAACAGAGATTTTGGATGAAAAAGAAACGGCAAAACTTAAAAAGCATTATTACAATTTTGTTTTAGGAGAGGAGTATGCCGGGGGAGAGGAAATTGTAACCCGGGCTGATATTCTTGCTTGTATTGTTCCTTTAAGAGATGTGAAAGAGGGGAGATGTGTTGTTGGTGTTGATTGGGGAGATACTTCATGGGTTGTCGTTAGAAAAGGGAATTATATTGTTTATATGGAAAAGATTGAAGGAGATACAAGGAAGCATGCACCACGAGTGGCTGAGTTAATGGCTAAGTTTAATGCTTATGCAGTGTGTGATTTCGGGTATGGGGATACTAAAAATAAGTTTTTGATAGAAAAGTTCCCCAGTAGGGTCTGGATGTGTGTTTATGATAGTAAAAATATTTATCCTGCCTTTAATGAAAAGAAAAGAATTGTGAATGTAGATAGGACTATTTCTTTGCAGGAGTGTTTTGGCGAAATTAAAAGCAAAGAGGTAAAGATTTTCCCGGGAGAACTTATTGAAACTTTTATCCAGCATTTTGGAAATATGGTACAGGAAAAAGAATTTGATGAAAATGGACAGGTTAGAGAAATAATTAGAAGAACTGGTGATGACCATCTGGCTCATGCTTACAATTATGCTCGTTTGTTGTTTGTTAAAAGTAAAGTAGGAGTTAGACCCCATGTTGGATAGTAAGGAGTGAAAAATGAATATAGTGAGAAGATTTAAGTTTGCTGTTAAGGTGTTTAAAAATCCTAATGTGTTAATAGGAAATGTTTCTCCTTCTTGGGAAATAGGAAGGGGAAAATTGCAACCAGCAAATTATACTTCTATGGTTAATAGTTATGAATATTGGGTATATGCTGCTGTTTCCTGTATTGCAAGAAATGTTGCAAAAGTCCCTATTCATTTGTTTTTGAAAAAGAAAGATAGAAGAGAAGAAATTACTGAGCATCCTTTTCTTAATTTAATTAGAAATGTTAATCCATATATGAATTATTTTGATTTGCTGGAACTTACTTCTCAATATCTTGATTTAACAGGGAATGCTTATTGGTTTATTTTGAAGAATAAATTGGGTCTGCCTGCTGAAATATGGTGTCTTGAAAGTCATAAGGTTCAAATTATCCCGGGGAAAGAGGAGTTTATACAGGGTTATGTTTATAGAGCATCAGCAGGTAAGGAAATAGTATTTAAGCCTGATGAGATTGTTCATTTTAAGTATCCAAATCCTAAAAATCTTTATTATGGTTTAAGTCCCCTTGAGGCGTTAATTTATACTGTAAATGAGAACGAAATGATGCATAAATTTTCTTATTTTCTTTTTAGAAATCAGGGTATGCCGGGGGCTGTTTTTACTACTGACCAGAATATTGCTGATGATGCTTTTGAGATTGTTGAGAAAAAAATTAAAGAGAAATATAAAGGAATTGAAAAAACTGGAGATGTGATGATTTTAGATTCTGGCCTTAAACCTATTAGATTGGGACTTTCTCCACAGGAATTGTCTTTCCTGGAGGGGAGAAAGTTAACTATGGAGGAAATTCTTGCAATTTACGGTGTTCCAAAAACTAAACTTGGTATAGGGACTGAAGTGAATAGGGCGAGTGCTTATGAGTTAGAGAAAACTTTTCAGAATGAAACTATCTTGCCAAGATTGAGAAGATTGGAGAGTAAGTTAAATGAAAAGTTGTTACCTATGTGGGATGAAAATCTGTTTTGTGAGTTTGAAAATCCTGTTCCAGAAGACCCAGAAATAGAGTTGAAAAAGCGAGATTCTGATTTAGAACATTTTGTTACAACTGTTAATGAAGTAAGAATAAAACGAGGGGATAAACCAGTTCCGTGGGGAGAGATACCACTTGCTCCTATGAATATTATACCTCTCATTTCAGGTTCTTCTAAGTTTTTTATCTTTAACAGAAATAAGAAAAATGTTGAGCAGTTTAAAGAAAGAAAATTAGAGAATTTTATCAGGACTAAAAGGCATATAGAAGAAAAGTTTATTCCTGTCTTGAAAGATTTTTTTACACAACAAAAAAAACAAATTCTGGCAAATTTAAGAAAATTAGGAGAGATAACAACTGAAAGTGATATTGATAATTATATTCTTTTACCAGTTGAAGTTTGGGCAGAAAAGTTAACAGAAGTGGTTTATCCATATTTTTATGAGTGTTTTGTAAATGGAGTGCATATAGTTGCGAATGAACTTAGAGGATTGAAAGGAATTCGGAAAATTGAGAAAGATTTAGAAGATGACTTGGCGGTTATAGGGATGGATCTGGATATGTTTAATGATTTTGTTCAGCAACAGGTAAATTCCTGGCAGGATACATACGGAATAACAGTAAATCAAACTATGATGGATGAATTAAAACAGACACTTTTAGATGGGTTTACAAATGGGAAAACTATTTCTGAAATATCAGATGATATTGTTTCTCTTTATCAGGGATATACATCTGGAAAACAACCCTGGCAAGCAACAAGAATCGCAAGAACTGAAACCTGTAGAGTTATGTGTAGTGCAGAACTTGAAAGTTATAAAAGTGCCGGGATAGCAACAAAAATGTGGTTGACTAATGGAGAAGACCCTTGTGAGATATGTCAGGAACAAGAAGCAGTAGGGGTAATTGATATTAATGATGCTTTCCCATGTGGAGAACAATATCCCCCTGCTCATCCCAATTGTGAATGCGATATTATCCCGGGAGAGTTTATTTAATCGTCTCTGTATAAAAAAGGAGAGAAAAATGGATTTAATAACAGAAAGATTAAAACTGAAAGATGTTTTTCCAGAAAGAGCAAAAGAGTTATCTGAAGAATTGGGAGTTGAAGAGGATAGTATTGAGTTTATCAGAAAGGGAATTATTGGGGAAGTTAAAGAGTTAAATGAGAAAGAGAGAACCGTTGTTGAAGTTATTTCTACAAAAGATGTTGACAGGGACCGGGAAGTGTTATTGCCAGATAAAGCACGTCTTGATAATTTTAGAAAAAACCCTGTTGTTCTCTGGGCTCACGACTATAGAGGATTACCAAATGGAAAGGCTTTGTGGATTAAAAATGATAAAGAAAAAATAGTTGCTAAAACAAAGTATGCTAATCATCAGTTTGCTGATGATGTCTGGAATTTAAAAAAAGATGGTTTCTTACCAGCAAATTCTGTCGGTTTTATTCCTATTGATTATACGGAAGATGAAAAAGAAATAGAAAAAATTAAGAAGGAGTATGGAATAAAAGGAAACCCTAAAAGGATTTATACTGATTGGGAGTTGCTTGAGTATAGTAATGTCCCTGTTCCAGCAAATCCTCAAGCGTTAACTCTGATGGTAAAAAGTGTTAAGAGTGAAACACTAAAGGAACAGTTGATAGAGGAAGGGATAAATATGGGTATAGAAATTAAAGATAAAACTTTTTTATCCCTCAAAAGTATATGCGGGGATAGAAATCTACCTATAAATGAAACAAGGAGTTGGGATGCGGCAAGAGCAATAAGGTCTGTAAGAAGATGGGCGTCAAGTGATGGGTCAGGGGACAAAGATAAGATAGATACAGAAAAATTTAAAAGGGCTTTTGCATGGAGAGATGATAAGGATAAGGAGAATCTAAGAGCGTATAAATTGCCTTTTGCGGAAGTTATAAATGGGAAATTAACAGCAATAAAAAGAGGGATATTTTCAGGGATGGGTGCAGTATTAGGAGCAAGGGGCGGTGTAGATATACCAGAGCCAGATAGAAAAAGAGCATACAACTTTTTTGTATTTTATTATAAAAGGATGGGGATAAAACCACCTGAGTTTCGTGAATATACTGAAGAAGAGTTAAAAGAATTGTTCCCTTATGAAGAAAAACATCCTAACGAAGTAAGTATAAGTGAACTTTCTTTAGAAGAAGTTCTGGAAGGTTTTGAAAAAGGAGCATTCAGTAAAGAGCAGGTTCTTGAAAGAATAGGGATGGAAATAGCAAGGGAGAAAGTTGGAGCAGTTTTAAATAGAAAAAATAAGGAGAATTTAATAAAAGCACAACAGTTGATACAGGAAGTTTTAGATAGTGCAGAAACCTCAGATGAACCAGAAAAAGGAAAGTATAACTGTGAATGTATTAAATGTGGATACAGGTTGAGTTCGGAAAAACATTGCAAAGAATTGAAATGTCCAAAATGTGGCGGACAAATGAGAAGAGTGGAAAGGCCTGGGCCAGGACAGGAAGGTTATCATCCACAGGATGATTCAAAAGGTTTTTCATCTGTTATTCCTATCAGGTTGGTTTCAAAAAAAGAAAAGAGGGAAATAAATAAGGATATAGCAGAAAAGTTATCTAAAAAAATAGAAGAAAAAATTAATGAAGTTATAAATAAAAAAATTTTAGGAAAAGTTAGTTAACTCTCAGAGGTATCAGGCTCTGCCGGGGATACCAGAGAGGTGTTAAATGAGTAAAAGGAGGGAAAAATGGATTATAACACTCTTAAACAGTTAGTAGATGAAGGAGTTATAGATAAAGAGAAGTTTCTTGATTTAACTTCTGGGAAGAAAAAAGATGAACCTATCACAATGACAATAGAGGAGTTTGATGAACTTCTGGATAAGAAAATAGAAAATGCTGTTAATCCCCTTATTGAGAAAATAAACTCAGTTGATAATAAACTTCTCACAGGATTGAGACAAAATGTATCTGTCGGGGAGATTACTCCTGAAGTGTCTGCAAAGACAATAAATCTGTTCAGAACTGTGCTTGGATATGAGCCACTCGGAGGAATAAAAGCAACAGATGTTCTGAATGAAGCAACTGCTTCTGAAGGGGGATATCTTGTTCCTGAAGAGTTTCAGGCAGAAGTTATACGACTTGTACCTGATTATGGAATTGCAAGAAAAGAATGCAGGATTATCCCTATGAAAAGTAGATCTAAAAAACTTCCTGCTTTGATTGCCGGGGTAACTGCTTATTGGATTGGAGAAGGAGCAAAAAAGAAAACATCTAAATGGACACTTGCACAGGTAGAACTTGTTGCTCATAAGCTTGCTGCTTTAGTTCCTGCTACTGATGAGTTGCTGGAAGATACTTCAATAGAGACTTTCGATCTTTTGACAACTTTGATTGCTGAAGCGTTTGCACAAGAGGAAGATATTGCTTTGTTTCAAGGGAATGGGGGTAGCATTCCAGGAATTTTAGGAACAGAAGGAGTTGCAACTGTTGTTCTGGATGGGACATCTTTCTCTGATATTAAGCCAGACAAACTTCTTGATATGATAAATGCTGTTCCTTCTGCAGCAAGAAAAGGAGCAAAGTTTTACATCAATTCCACAGTTCTTGCTTATTTGCAGAAGCAGAAAACATCTCAGGGGAATTATGTATGGCAGGAACCAGCAGGAAGTAAGCCAGGAACAATATGGAATTATCCTTATGTAGAGACAGATGCTTTACCCAGTGCTTCTGATAGTGCTGCAGATACTGCTTTTGTTGTTTTTGGAAATCTCAAGAGAGTGTTTTTTGGGGATAGGAAGAGAATAACTGTTGACAATTCTAAAGAAGGAACTTTTGTTGACCCAGAGACTGGAGAAGTTTTAAGTTTCTTCCAGAATGATGTTTCTGCTCTCAGAGGTATTGAAAGGGTTGACATAAAAGTTGCTATCCCAAAAGCATTCTCTGTTCTGAAGACATCTGCTGAAAGTTAATTGAAAAGTTAAAGGGGGGGGGTAGTTATTTCCTACTCCCCCCTTTTTAAAATGAAAGTAAGATGGTTATGTGATGTTAAAGGTTGGGCTTATGAAATTCTGGCTAAAAGGTTCATTGATAATTTTGATAGAAAGAAATATCAACATCAGATAGTTTATGTTAATGATAACTGTCAGAAAGTTAAAAAACAGTTAGAAGAAAAGGTTGATTTGATAGTGTGTTTTTCTCCTAAGTTTTTAAGGTTTATTAAAAATGAAGATTTGAAAAAAACTATTTTGCGGTTAGATGGGTTCAGGGCATTTGAATGAGGAAAATTTTGTCAATAGAGAATCTGGAAAATTGGAGTTGGTCTTTGATAATTACAGCTCTTATAAAAGAATTAGAAGGGAAATATACAGTTTTGCGAGTGTTTAGAAATAAGCAAACAGATGTAAGATATGTTCCCAGAATGGAAGGGTTTTTTGATGCAGTTTTGGTTCAGAATGTTGATGGTATTGGTCTAATTAAAAACAAAAGAAAGGTTGTATGTAGAATGGGTGGAATAAGAACATTTAGAGGAGCAATAGATAGATATGATGACCAGATGAAAAAAGTTTTTGGTATTATAGCGACAAATACAGAATTGTATAATATTGGAAAAAGAGTAAATGAAAATGTTTTTTTAATACCAAATGGGTTAGATATAGAGCAATTTAAACCAGTTAAGAGAAAGAGAAATAAAGATATTTTTATAGTAGGATTTGCAGGGAATATCTCTTTTAAAAGAGCAAGAGAGTATAAAGGATTTGATTATATTGAAGGAGCAGTAAAAGTTCTGAAAAGTCAGGGATATAATGTTGAATTAAAATCTGCTTTTTATGGAGAGGGGCAAATTCCACATAATGAAATTGTAGAGAGGTTTTATTCTAAAATTGATTGTTATTGTTTAGCAAGTATTAATGAAGGATGTAATAACACTATTATGGAAGCACTTGCCTGTGGTGTTCCTGTTTTATGTACTCAGGTTGGGTATCACGGGGAAATGCTTACTGATGGGGAAGATTGTTTGTTTATTAAGAGAGATATTAAAGATATAGCAGAAAAAATTAAAAAGTTGATAGAGGACACGTCTTTAAGAGAAAAACTGGCTAAAAAGGGGAGAGAATTTGCAGAGAAAAATCACGATATTAAGAAAATAGCAAAACAATATGATGAGATTTTTGGAAGGTGTATAGAAGAGAATGAGAAATTAAAAGAGGTTGATGAGAAAGAGAGAAAAACAACGGTAAGAGTTAGAGTTTTAAAAAGTTTTTATGAGAATGGAATATGGAGAGAGGGGAAAGAAAAATTAATGAGTTTGAAAAGAGCAAAAGAGTTGGGAAGTATGGTTGAAATTTTGGAGGTAGTGGATGAATAGGTGTGAGTATTGTGGAAAGTTAACTGAAAATGAAAGGTTTTGTTGCTGGCAGCATTATTTAAGATGGTTAAGGATGAATAAACTTGAAGGGAAAGTAAGAAAGGAAAGGGTTATGAAAGAAATTTCTTCTTCTGGAACAATGAAGCAAATGAAAGTTATAAAACCTATGAAACCTTTAAGGGAGATGTGAAAATGGTGAAAGTTAAAGCAGTAAGTCCAATTTTTGAAAATGGTAGGCACATAGAGAGAGGAGAAGTTTTTGAAGTGTCAGAAGAAAGAGCAAAGCAGTTGAAAAATTATGTTGTAGTTGTGAAGGAAAAGCAGGTAGAAAAAGCAAAAAAGGATAAGATGGTAAAAAAAGCAAAAAATAAGGGAGTAAAGTGAAATGCTTACTACAGTAGCAAAGGTTCAAAATGCTTTAAGGTTTACAGGGTCTGACCAAGCGGATAGTCAATTGATTGAAAGGTTGATTAAAGAAGTACAATCTGATGCTGAAACAATTACAAGAAGATATCTTATTTATGGAATTTACACTGAAAAGTTTAATGGAGAAGGACAGAAATATTTATATTTAAAGGGATATCCAATTATAAGTGTTGAAAGTGTATCTGTAGATGGTAGTGTAATTGATAGTAGTTATTATGAGATTGATTATAAAAGAGGAATTATTCATTATCCTAATTCTTTCCCTTCTGGCTTTCAAAATATTGTTGTTGTATATGTTTGTGGATACGAATCAAAAGATGAAAATTCTGAATATCCTCCCCCTGATGACCTTGAAGGAGCAATTATAAATGAGGTTGTTGCAAGATATTTGTATTTGCAGCAGGTAAGTTTATCGGGTGAAGGAACTGTTGTTGATAGCAGAGGGTTTTTAGATAAGAAAGCAATGGAAACTATTTTAAGATATAGGAGGGTACTTGTATGATTTGGTTTAAGGTTATAGGGATAAAGAAGGTAAGAGGAAATTTGAATAAAGCAGCAAATCAATTACCTTCTTTAATAGAAAAGAAAATGAGAAAGATTGTTAAATTGCTTGCTGGTTATGTGAAAATGAAGAAATTAAGAGGGCAGGTTTTGCATGTTAGAACAGGACATTTAATGAGATCTATAACAGGGAAAGTTGAAAGAAGTGGAGATACAGTTATAGGAAGAGTTGGGACTAATGTGCCTTATGGACGACTCTGGGAGTTGGGTGGGATTATCCCTGCACATACTATAAAGCCAAAATATGCTAAGGCACTTCATTTTCATACAAAAAATGGGACAGAAGTGTTTTGTAAAAAAGCAGAAATTCCAGAAAGAAGGGTTAAACCAAGACCTTTTTTGAGACCTGCTTTAAAAGAGAAAAAGCAGAAAATTATTGATATGTTAGGAGAAATTACGGCGGAGATACAATGAGCGCTGAAGAAATTTTAATGGAGGTTAAAAGTATTTTAGAAACAATAAGTTATGTGAAGAAAGTCTATATTGGTATTAGAAAGGAAGGAGTTAAAGCTTTAACTCCATGTATTATTCTTGAGCCTGTGGATAATCCTACAGAGGAAAGGAAAGATTTAAGGAAGAATACTTTTACTTTACTCATTTCAGGATTTATTTATGTAATGTATGTTGATAAATCAATTATTGGTGATGCTATTCATCCTGGATGTATGGATATGGAAAGGGATATTAAAGAGAAGTTATATGCTACTTTCCCCACTTTAAATGGGAAGTGTGAGAGGTTTGTTTTATCTACTGTAGATTATCCAGTAGATTTCCCTGTTAGAGGAGTTAATATTGAAGCAAAATTTTTTTATACAGAGGAATAAAAAATGGAATATGGGATTGATTATAATGGGTTGGTAAGTAAAACAAAGCAGATAATAGAAGCAGGGTTGACAGGAATGAATATTAATGTTGGACTTCAAGAGCCAGGAGGGAATGATGTCTATCCGTATGTCTGGATTATGAGACCTGTGGGGAGTTCTGAAGAGGATATTAGTATAGGAACTACACCAGAAGAGGTTTTATATATACCTGTAATGATTATTACTTATCAAGGAGAAGGGAAAAATCAAATAGAAATAGAGGAAGAAGCATACGATATTTTGAATACATTAAAAAATATTGTTAGGCAGAATAGGGAAACAAGATGGGATAATTTCCCTAGATTGCAGGATGTTGAAAATGGGGGATTTACTCCTGTTTCTGCTGATAGGGGATTTTTTAAGTTGCAGTTTAATATAAATTTTCAAATAAGAGCATTTAAACAAGGAGGGTAAAAAATGGGAAATTATTATGGAGGAAAAGACCAGTATGTTTTTATTGGCGATGCTGATGGTTCAAATCTTGTTTGTGCTGGGATAATTACGGGGGGGTCTCATGATATTGAAGGAGAAATAGAGGAAATGAGAGGAGTTGGAAGTTCTAAGTTGTATCAGCAAAGACCAGGGCTTGTTAAACCTTCGGGTTCAATAGACATAGATGTTCAGAGTAAAGATATTCTTTTAAAAGCAGTTAGAGGAGAACATGATATTTTACCTGAATTTTCAATTGATGCCGGGGTTTATACAGAAGGAAAGATTCATAAGAATTGTAAATGTAGTTCTTTATCTATTACTGCTGCTTTTAAATCAAAGTTAACTGCAAGTTTCTCTTGGGTTGGATTGCATGTTGATACTGGAACTCCACAAGCACAATCTCCTTCTGATAAAAATGTTTTCATGTGGTATGAGGGGAAAATAGTTGGAATTAGTGATTTGATAAGGGAGATATCTTTTAAAGTTGACCATGATATTGATATTGAAGCACCTATAAGAGAGCATACTCCTGAAAGTGAAAAGGTCAGAGAAGGAGATTATCTTGTAGAAGGAGACCAGAAAATTGAAGTTAATTTGAAATTGTTTACTCCTGTCGGAGTTGATATTTCTGCGAATGATTTGTCTGAGATTTCAAGTATTCAGCTGGTTTTTACTTCAGGAGCAGAAACGCTTACTTTAACTATCAATAATTTGCTTATCAAAAAGGATAGTATGCCTCTTACTCTGGATAAACTTGTGGAGTTCGGAGCAGATTATACTGCTAAAGATTTTAGTATTTCTTAAAGGGGGAAAAGAATGAAAGTTAGAAGAGAAAAGACAGTTAAGATTGGAGAAAAGGTTTATGTTATTCAGTCATTAACTCATAGGGAAATCAGAGAAGCAAAAAATAATATGACTGAAATTGTAAGAAAGGTAAATCCTATTACTGGACAGATAGAAACAAAAGAGATAACTAAAACAGGAGATTTTCAGACAAAAATTATTCTTTTTGGATTGAAGAGCTGGAATTATAAAGATGAGAAGGGTAATCCTATACCGATTACTGAAGAGAATATTGATGAGTATCTGGAATTTGGACACGATGATAGGTTATTTGATGAAATTATTGCTTTAAGTAGTTTGTCTGATACAGAAAAAAAAACATAATTGAAATTTTTTGCAAGATTAAAGGGTGGTCTTTGGAATACTGGGAAGAATGGCAGAAATCAGAATTAAGAAGAGCAGAGAGAAAAGGGATGGAAATGAAACCAGGATGTGAGTATATAGAAGATTATCTTCTGGTAAGTAGATATGGAGTTGGGATTTTAGATGAAGATAATAAGAGAGTTGAAGCGTTTAAGTTGATAGAGGATTTTGTTGATAAAATACAGGAGAAAGTCAATGGCTGATAATAGAGTTGATATTGTTATAGGGGCTAAAGATAAAGCAAGTAGAGAATTTACAAATGTTTCTAAAAAATTACAGGATATGGCTAACAAAATAAATAAAGTAAGTAGGCAGATGATGATGTGGGGAGCAGGTGGAACTGCAGCTATAATGGGATTGGTTAAGGCGACAGTTGATTATGGAGAAAGTGTAGATAAAGTTGCTAAACAGACAGGGTTGACAAGAGAAGAAGTGCAGAAGTTGGAATATGCTGCTACTCAAGAACATGCAAGTTTTGAAACATTAGCAAGAGGTATGCCAGTTTTATCTAAATATATGGATTATGCAAGTATGGGAATGGAAACTTATAAGAGGGTTTTTGATAAGATGGGGATTTCTGTTGTGGATAATGAGGGGAAATTAAGAAGTGTTCATGATGTTTTAATGGATATGGCTGATTATATGGCTTCTGATGCTGCTAATGATACTGAAAAACTTTCTATTGTTATGCAACTTCTGGGAAGAAGAGGAGCAGAATTATTGCCATTTTTGAAGTTAGGGAGAGAAGGGATTATGAGATTAGAAAAACAGGCAGAAAAACTTGGTGGAGTGATGAGTGAAGAGGATGTTAAGGCAAGTAAGAAGTTTAAGGATACTTTATATGAGTTGATATATTCTGTTAAGGGTATTGTAAGAGAAATAGGTGTTTCTCTTATTCCGATTTTGACAGGATGGATAGAAAAGGGAAAGCAAATAACTAAATGGTTTAGGGAATTAAGTCCAGAGACAAAAAATTTTATTGCTAAATTGGCTTTATTTGCTCCGATTGGATTGACTTTTGCAGGAGTATTGTTGTTTATCTCAGGACATATTCTGGGCTTGGTAGCAAATCTTGCTATTTTAGTTGAAAAAGTGGGGCTGTTAGGTTCACAAGGAGCTGTTAGTATAGGTGCTTTAACTACAAGTTTTGGATATTTGACTGCTGCTATAGGGGGAGCATTTGCTGCTTTTATGTTATTTCAAGAAGTAGTCGGTTTTATAAATTCTTTAAGGACTGGTAGAGCAGCAGCGAATTTAGGTAAAGAGATTGATGAGATTAGGAAAAAGTTTCTTGCAGGTGAAATAACAAAAGAGGAAGCAAAAAGACAAATGGAATTGGCAAGAGCAAAGTATGGAGAAGGGATAAGTAGAGCATATAGTGAAAAGTTTGCCACAACTTCTTTAGAAAGGTTCGGAAAAGTTATATCAGAATTTCAGAAATCTTTAACTCCAAAACTTACACCGGCTGGAGTAAATGTAAAAGCAGGTAATGTCCCATTTGGAAAGCAGGCAAATATTAATATGGTCTACTACGGAGATGGAAGAGTAGGGAAAAGTGTTGATGATGTTTTAGGAAGGTTAGGATGGATATAAAAAATGGTAAATGTCAATGCTGTAAAAATAGAGTTTCAAAAATCCAAAAATGGTTTAATAGAAAAAGAGCCTTTTTCTGCTGAATATAGTAGAGAGAGATTTTCCGATTTAGAAGTAAAAGAAAATGTATTTTATGAGAAACATTCAGGAACGATTATTTTACATCCCAACCTTAAACCTGTTGATATGGATGGAGAATATCAGGATGAAGAAAAAACTATTTATAAGGGCAGTTGGTATCAGATGTATGGAGGTAGTTGGGAAGTTATTGATGCTTTTGGGTCCCCACCTGCAAAAGTTGAATATCAAAAAAAAGTCGAAGATGAAGAAGGTAATCCCTGTATATGGAGAATAGATACTGATAAAGTTTTCAAAGAAAATCAAGGGTTTGTGGTATGGTTTTCTAAATATTTATTGCCTCACAATTGGAATAGTTGTCTTATTTTTCAACTTGCTGATAGGGCTGATGGGAAAAGTGAAAAGGGAATTAGAATAACTATAGGAAATTTACAGAGAGAGTTAGCAAAACAGTATCCGTATGTTTCTAATCCTGAAAAGCAAAGTCAGGAAATTCTGATTGAGCAATGGAACACTAAAATGCTTCCTACCTGGCCACCAAGAAGTGAACCAAAAACTCAAAAACAGATTTTTTCTTTACCATCTAATTTTAATCTTTATGAATGGAGCGGGGAATATAAAGTTTTAATTGTTTTTATTGTTGATAGGTATATTGTCGTTGGATTTAATGGGTTGGAGAATACTGTTGCTATGAAATGTAATGATTATGAGACAGGAATAGATGAAAATTCAAATTCTTATCCTGTTATAACTGGTGAAAATTCTATGCTTTCAATATGGGGATATGGGGCTATTTTAATTGGTTTTAAAAAGTTGCATTTTGAGAAAGAAGGGAGGGTTGTTACTCCTGTTTTTTTATCCCCTGAAGTGCTTGACAGTCCTGCGATAGAAGATACTAAAAAAATTGTATTTGAAGGAACAAGTATAGAAAAGGAAGGAAGAGCAAAAACTGAAAATGGGATTGATAAAGTTAAGGGGGTTATTACTTTAAAAGGAGTTCCTGTTTTAGATAGAAGTTTATCTCCTTTAACTGATGATGAGTATAATTCTCTTTCTAATGAAGAAAAAAGGGAAAGGGATTATCTTGAATATCTTACTTCTGTTACTGAAAAAACTCCATACCTATACAGGTTTAAAGTTTCACATCCTATTGTTAGAACTACTGCAACTGGTGAAGTTCCAGAGAGTTTAAAAGAAGATATTTTATCTTACGATGAAAGCATTTCAGGGGATTTTATGGGTAGATTCAGTGGTGCTTCTACTTCTATAGAAATTACTTGTTATAAAGATTTTTATAAATCAATTTTTCTATCCAAAAATCCGCTTATAAAGATTTTTTTAAGACCTTATGGTAAAGATGAGTATTTTTTGAGGGCTACTCACTATGTTGATAAAACAACTTTTAAAATAGAAGGGAAAAATAGAATTAGATTGGTATTACAGGGGAAAGATATTACAAAAGAGTTAGAGTTGATAAATTTAAAGAACAGTATGAGTTTTGATGATAAAAAATGGACTCATATAGATTTGGTCAGGTATTTTATAGAAGAACTCGGTGGGATTGAACTGATTGTAGAAGGAGAAGAAGAAAGCTTTTTACCTACAAATATAGAAAAGCCAAATTGGGAATTTAAAGCAGGAACAAATGTATGGGAGTGTGCTAATGAACTTGTAGAAGATTATTTCTGGCTTTTGTATCCTTCCCGAGATGGAAAGATGATTTATAAACCAAGACCAGATAATAATTCCCCTGTC
Organism: bacterium; assembly: GCA_021157805.1. Next base: position 11,863 of record JAGGVW010000032.1, on the reverse strand, counting down.
AAATATACGATAAATAAAGATATTGATATTGTTGGTTCTCCTGAATATTCAATTCCTGATGTATGGAAAACGAGATTTTCTGTCATTGGAAAAGCAGGAGAAGATTCGGATGAATATAAAAAGGGAGAAATTTTAGTAGGACTTGCTTATAATAAGCAACTTGAAAGGGAGTTAGGAAGGTCAAGAATAGCAAAACCACTGCAAAAATCTATTTACTCTGATTGGGGAATTATAGAGAAAGCCATAAATCATTTATGGAATATTTACACTGGAAATAATATAAATCTTTCCTTTCAGTTAAGAAATTTTGAAGATTATGCAGATTTGTATCTTTTTGATGTGATTGAATGGCAGGATAACGATTTTCCTGAAGTGAGTGGAAAGTATTTAATAACAGGAATAAGTATTTCAATTTCAGATAGGTTTAAAGTTTTTGCAAATATAAGAGCGAGGTCATTATGGTAGCAGGGTTTGATTCTATTGATAAGTTAAGAAGAGTTCTAAAAGAAGAAAGGAAGGCAGATAGAGAAAAAGGAAGAAGAGGCATGGATGTTATGGCAAGAAGTGAAGAGGATTTTTTGAGTAAAGATTTTCTTTTTCAAACAGAGCAAGGAGCAGTTCATATAAAAATAGTTAAAAAGGTGGATTGATGGAAGGGAAAAGGTTTAATTTCTTACTTGATGTGAAGAGTAAAACAACTGATTATTCAGATGAACTAACTGGCAGATATATTGTTCCTGTTGGAGCAACTGGATTGTGGGAAGGGAAAGATAATCAAATAGCAGAGAAAAATGGTGATTCTTGGGTATTTACAGAACCGAAAGATTATGATGCTGTTAAAGTGTTAGATGAACCTTTTTCTTTTAAGGCAGATTTGAATAATGATGGAGAGGATGAGGTATATGAGGGATTTTATTATTTTAAAGATGGGAAATGGCGTAGGTTCCAGAAAATACAGACAGTGGTAGGATGGATACAGAAAGGGAGAGAGCATTATAATATACCTTATTTAACTCTTGGAGGTGTGGTTAAAAATTTAACTCATGATGTTGTTATTGATGCTACACCAATTGGGAATACTAAGAAAAAAGTAAGGGATTTATGGGGAGATGATACTGATGAAGAAGTAGCAGTCATTGTAGAAAATGAACTTTTTATTGTTAATACTGATGCCTGTAAGAAAGTAGATAAAAATGGTAATCAGATAAGACCTCATTTTGCTACAACTGGTGGAATACTGAAGAATTTTACAACAAAAGATAGTTTTGTTGCCAATTTTATTAAGTCAGATTTAACAAAAAATGGGGAAAGGATTAAATTTGTTCAGGATACAGGGATGTATATTCTATTAGATGGTCAAATTCCCCTTTTTACCACTGGAGGTATATTGAAAAAATTTTCTACTAATGATGTTGGAATAGTTTGTCAGGTTATCATTGGAAGAGCTGTAGAGAAAACAAGGGAAGACCCTGACTGGAGGAGATTTTAATGGCCTGTAATGTTTTAGGTGTTGGAGGATGTGAAACTAAAGCAGGAGATATTCTGGTTGTATGGGGTGGAAAAGGGGTATTGGAGAAGTTTATTGGAGGATTGATTTTAACTCATTTAAGACGGGTTGGAAAGAAGTTTTACAGAACAGATTTTTATATTGGTTTTCCCATGGCTTGTCCATCTATTGTTGAGGACGATACGGGAAGAATTTTTATTGGTTGTTTTTATAATTCTGAAGGTGCTGGAAGAAAATATGCTTTTTTCGTCTCTGTATATGGATACGATGGATTTGAAAGAAAAGGAGAAGGAATAGGGATGAGTAATTATTCAGAAAATGCTTGTTTGGTATATGACAGAAGAACAGGGAAAAAGTTTTTAGGTATCAATGGTTCTGTTTTAGAAGAGATTGAGTGGAAAGATAATAAATGTATATGGAAAAATACTGATTTAGGAATAGTCAAACCATCTATGGATTTTTTACCTGATGGGCGTCTTATTGGAATAGATGCAGATGGGAAGATTTATGTTGCTGAATATCCTTTTGTGAGTTGGAAACAATATGAAGAGTTTAAAAAGCCCGCATTAGAATATGAACCTTATACTTGTGAGATAAAAGTGAGTAGAGAAGGATATATATATGTTGCAGGATTTTCAAAAGAGCATTCATGTTTTAAAGTAGAAGACCAGTTCGGGAATATTTCTGCTGATGAGATAAATGGATATGCTCATCAAAAACCTGCTTTGATTTTATTAAAGACAGGTGAGATTATTGTTGCTATTTCAAACAGATATGGAGCGACTTTTTATAAAGTGAATGGAATGTGGTATACAAGTGGATTATATCTATATATTTCAAAAGATAATGGGAAAACTTTTAAGGCATTACCTTATAAAAATCAAGGAGTAAGAAATTATGGCAACTGGTAATGAAATAGAAATTATTCAGGGAGATACAAGAATTTTAGTATTTATTGCTGTTGATGAGGACGGGAGAGTGCTGGATCTAAGAGGGGCTGATAAGGTGTATTTTTCAGTTAAAGCAACTGAAGAATCAGAAAATTATCTCATCCATAAAGAAGGAGTTATTGAAATAGCAGAAAATGGTGTTGTAACTGTAATGTTAACAAAAGAGGATACATTTTTAGAGCCGGGGAATTATTGGTATGATTGCGAAGTATGGTTTTCTAAGGGAGCAATGGTTTATACAATAGCAAAGGATAGATTTAAGGTTATTAGAGAAATTACGGCAGTGAGAAGTTATGTGAGTTAAAAAAGGAGGAAGGGATGGCAGAGTATCTTGCATTACCTGAACCAACAGATTTACCTGAAATTCCAGCGAGAGTTAACAATAATTTTCAATATCTAATTGAACAGTTAGCATCAGAAGGGGTTGGGAATTGGGAGGGATTAAGGAGTGATACCGAACCGACAAATAAATGGGTGGGAAGGATATGGATTGATACTTCTGGAGAAGTAGAAGTAACAAAAGTATGGACAGGAACAGAGTGGTTTAATTTGAGTAATAAAAATGGGGATATGTTGAAGTCAGTGTATGATACGGATGGTGATGGACGGGTTAATTCTGCTCCTGAGTATGATGCTGTTCATCAGGAACTGGTGTTTAAATTTTAGGGAGGGAAATAATGGCTCAAATAGTCGTAAAAGCAACTACAAATGATGGATATGGAGTGAAAAATGTATCGACAGTTATCTCAGGTCAATATAGGGCAGTTGAGAAGAATATTACAGTTGCTGATAGTATTAATGATACAGGAGAAAGTATTAAAATTGGCGCAGATAATTATGTGCATCCAAATGTGGATTTTTATATTGGATTTTTATATTTTGATACATCAGGAATTGGAAGCGGGGCTATTATTCAATCAGTTGTTTTATCTATTTTAATGAAAGACGGAAATGTAGCAGGATTGAGTGTTCCTTGGTATTTGTATTTGGGAAATGGGCAGCCAGATTATCCCCATATTCCTCTTGCTACCGAAGATTACGGGTTCAGTCAGTATGGAAATCTTTTACAAATAGCAGATGCAAGAAATCTTGTTGTTGGAACAAATAATATTCTTTTACCTGAAAGTGCTTTAGGATGGATAAATAAAACAGGAATAACTAAATTTGCTTTGTTTTGTGGAGTGGATGATGAAACTCTTTTTAAATGTTGTTATTCAGATGAGTACCCACGCTGGATAGAAATCTGGAGTAGAGATAAAGGGGAAGATTGGGCTGCATATTTAACAATAAATTATACAGAAGGAGCAGAGAAAAGAGTATTTATTCGTCCAGATGGATGTCAGAAGGGAGACCTTTTTTATCATGATGGGGAAAAGTTAGTGAGATTACCTAAGGGAAATCCAGGACAAACTTTAACTGTTGGAACAGATGGAACTCCTGAATGGCAATAAGGAGAAAGAATGGCTTATACAAGTGATAATTTTATACAGAGTGTTGAGGGAGAAAGTGTAATAGTAGATACATTGAGGGTGGGATATGTAGATGATGTTTTAAAAGATTTAAAAATAAATAGTTCTATTTCTAAAATAGGAGAAGGTGGAGTTATAGATGAGGGATATTTGTATTTAAAAATAGCAAATGCTGTGTTTGAGAAAAGTTGGGATAATAAAAAGAGTAATTTCCGCCTTTTACTTCAAAAAGAAGACGGTTCTCTGATAGGTTTTAATTTTGAAGAAGATGAAGAAATTATTGCCGGGGAATGGAATAGTTTCAAAATCCCCTCAGGAATTCTTTCTTTATTAGATGTAACACTCAATCAGATATTATATTTTAGTTCTACTCTCCCTAACGGTAATTATCTTGATGTGTATGATGGAAGTGGAGATGTAAATGATAAACCATTTTTCCATCTTACATATCATTTGAAGAGAGGGACTACAAAAAGAGTGTGGGTAAGACCTGATAATTGTCAGAAAGGAGACCTTTTTTATTATGATGGGGAAAAAGTGGTGAGGTTGCCAATAGGGAGTGTGGGACAAAAGTTAAAAATGAGTAATGAAGACGTGCCAATATGGAGTGATTGAAAATGGGATATAATCCATTGCCAGAAGGGGAAAATATTAAGTTTTTAAATATGCCAGTAGAGGTTAATCAGCGCCTGCAAGAGATTTGGAATGCAATAGTAGCGGGGTCTGGCAGTGGTATCCGTAATTTTTTTTTAATCCCCTATTTTTTATATAAAGGGGAATATGCAGGAAATATTCATTTTCAAGTGGTTATTTCTAAAAATGCTGATTTCTCTAATCCTGAATATGAATTAGATACAGCTACAGGTCAGGAGAATTGGTACTGTTTTTCAGGAGAAGAATGGATTGCTTTTCCAAGCGGAGGTATGCCAACTACATTTTTACAAGCAGCTGTAACAGGATTGAGTTTTTCTGATAATAGTATAAGGTTTGTAAAGTGGAGAGCATATCACGATAATGTGTATGGTGATTGGGTGGGAGCGATACTATGAAAAGGTTATTTGTTCTTATTTTGGGGATAATTTTTCCAGTATTGTTATGGGCGTGGGTCGGTAGTAATCCTTCTGTAGGATTTAATTACCCACAGGATGGTGATGTGGTAAGTATTCCATTTACTCCAAAAGGATGGTGCTATAACACTGAAAATGGGATTGATTATTATGAGATATGGCTTATAGAAGATACGAATGATGATTCTACTATAAATGAGACAGAGTTAGATAATAAAACAGTGATTATTAAACAGGAAAATTTTAATATAGAGAGAGATAATCTTTTTTTAACATCAAGGTATTTAATGAAGTTCCCACTTTTAGAAGAAGGGAAAAAATATTTTCTATTTATTTATGCAGTGGACCTAAATGGAGATGTATCTTGGGATACAAATATTGTAGGACTTGGGGAGGATGGTGATTCAACAAGGACAGACAGTTGTATATCTTATTTTACGGTTTCAGGTAAAAGGCCATAATCGTCTCTGCTTATGAGAAAAAACAGAGTAAGAAGGGAGGTGAAAAAGGAGATGAGATGGAAAGAAAAAAGAAGATTGAATAAAAATAAAAGGAGGTTTGAGATGAAAAAGATTTTAAGTTTTTTGGTTTTGAGTTTATTTTTTGTAAGTTTGGCTTTTGCAGGAATTAAAGAAGCAAATGAATTGTTTAAACAAGGTAAATATGCAGAAGCACAGGCTGAATACGAAAAAATATTGCCTACTTTGATGGAAAATGTCAGCCCTAATCAAAAAGCAAGTGCTCAATTTAAAATTGGGATTTGTTTAAAAATTCAAGCGAAATATGGTGAAGCAATTAAAGCATTTAAAAAAGTATTAACTATTAAAGCAAGCCCTTATTATATTTTAGAAGCAAAAAAAAATATTGGGATTATCTTAGAATATCAGAAAAAGTATAATGAGGCGTTGCTAATATGGAATGAAATGAAAGATATACCTAAAAGGGAGGCATATGCTCAATATCATATAGGATATTGCAAGGAACAACAAGGAAAGGATAATGAAGCACAAGAAGAGTATATCAAAGTATTTTCTATTAAGGATGCACCAGTCTATGTTATAAAAGCAGCTTATAATAGATTGAATAAAATTCTACTTGGAAAAGAGAAATTACAAGAAGTTTTACAAACAATACTTCTTAATGTTCCAGCAACAGAACAGAATGCTGAATTTTTAGGGTTTATAAAATCAGAAATTGAAAAATTGAAGTAAAGAATTATAGGCAGGTCTCTAAATGAGGAGACCTGCCTATCTGGAGGTTGATATGAAAAAAATTTTGATATTGCTTCTACTGATGAATATAGGCGGATATTGTAAGCATACCTTGAGAGACAAAATTAAGGTTAAACTTTTAGAGAAAATTGGAACTGAAACAGAGATACAGCATAAACTTGAAGAAAAAGTTATAACAGAAACAGATTTAAAGAGAGAAAAAGAAAGAATAATCAGAGAAGTTGTTGAAAAATACGCAAAAGAATATGCTGAAAAGATTAAGCCGATTCATATTCCAATAGTGAAAATAGAGAAAATAATTGTTGAGATAACACAAACTCCTTACATAAAATTTTTAACTTTATCACCAAGGGAGATTAGAATTTGGAAACAAAAAATAGAGAGTATTGGAATTGAAGGGTTGAGCATTCTTATTTCTGAAATTAAAGAAACAGAAATTCCGAAACTTGCTGTGATTATAAGTAAAACGAGAGCAATATCAATACCAAAATTTGTTATTTTGATTGAAAAAATTCCCATTGAAGACATAGAAAAACTCGCAATTATTATAAACAGAACAGAAGCGATATCAATACCAGAACTTGCTGTTTTGATACAAGAAATACCTGTTAATGATATAGAGAAAATAGCGGTTTTGTTAACTGAAATAGAAACTCTTGATGTAAGTAAACTTGCAAGACAATTGAACAAGATAACAAACTTTTACATTTCAGAGCAGGAATTTTATGAGGCGTGGAGGAAGAAAGATGTTAGAGAGATGGCAAAACTCCTTAAACAAATAAAAGCAAAAGAGATACCCTTCTTCCTCGCTTGGGGAAACTATAAGAATTTTGACCAGATTGACTGGGACAGGGAAGAAGAAGGATTTGATTACAGGCAAGTTTTAGTGTCAAGTATAAGTTATGATTGGAGAGATAAGTTTAAACCCGAAAAAGAGATTATTTTAACCGTCAATTATGGACTGAATAATGTGGAAATAAAAGCATTACTTGATTTAATTGTAGAAAATAAAAGTAAAATCAGGTTAATAATTCTTCCCTGGGGGAGAAGTAAGGTCAACAATTTTGATAACCGTGATGTTTCTACCTATAAAGAGGTTGGAGAATGGTGTGATAAACTATTCTATTCAATAAAAGAAGTTGCTCCTGAAATACCTGTTTATCTAACTGTATGTTTCACACCGACGATGGATGAGTGGATAAGGAGTTTTAAAGCCCCTTATAATGGGCTGGCTCTATGGAATATTACAAACACATTTAAGGCAAACTTAAAGAAAGTTTATGATATTATTAGTAAATATAATGAGAATATTATTCTTTCAGGTATCTTTCAATGCCAGCCAGATAAGTTTTGGATAGATTTTGAAACTGCGAAGAAAATAACATTTGAAACTTACAATAGAGTAAGAGTTATCGGTTTTAAAGGAATTATTTTAATGACAAACAAATGAGACAATTAAAAGAGATTATATGGTGTAGTAAATATGGAATTAAATGTCAGGAGTTTTCAACTTGTGAGGAATATTTTACAACGGGTGGATGTGAATATCAGAGAAGAATACAAATTTTTGAAAATGAAAAAACACCAAGAAACGATATCAAATGGAATGCTTATACTGGATATTTTAGAGTGGAGGGTTAATGGCACTTGTGTGTTATAAATGCGGAAAGATAATAGAAAAAGTAGGGAAAATAGAAATTGAGACAGATGGAATTGAATTGACTGATAAATGTGGAGAAAGACATAGGTATTGTGCTGTTATAAAGTATTTTTGCCAGAAATGTGCGAAAGAGGAGGAGAAAGAAGATGAAAAGTAAAATAATAATTTTACCTATTATTTTTTTAACAGGGTGTAGTGGACTTATAAACTATAAGACAGAGGTTTACATTGATGGAAAAAAGAAGGCAGAAGTTAGGGGAAATGTTCCTTCAAAAGCCAAAATAGGAGATATAGAAATTGACCAGAGAGGACAATCTTGGTGGGAAAAGATGGGGGAATTTATGCCAAAAAACATAAAAATTGAGCAATAGGAGTGTAGAATGAGAGATGATAAGATAGAACTGACAAGAGAAGAACTTGAGGCAATTAAGGATGATGTAAAATTCAGGGAGAATATATCTTTACGGCTAAAAATTATTGAACAGAAAATTACAAAGTTGAATAATATATCTGCTTTGCAAGGCTGGATTAAAGCACATACTTGGGCAATTGGGCTTATTTATACTCTTTTAGGCATTCTTACGATTTTAGTTTTTAAAGGAAAATGAAAAGAAGTTGGAATGAGTTCGTTAAGTATTTGAATTCTTTAGATTGGACAGTAAAAGAGGAGGAGGATTTTTTAATTTTTTCTCATAAAAGGTATGGGGAGGTTATTTTTAATACAAATGTTAGGCAGGAGGATATTCTTCAGCAGTTGCCATCTGATTTTGATTTAGCGTTGAAGTTTGTGCTGGGGATTGAGAAGGAAAAGGCATATGATAAGTATGGAGAAAATACAACTTTTGGAATTACGGAAAGATGGTTTCCGAAAGAGTATAAAGAAATTACTTCTTTAAAATCAGTTGAGGAAAAGGTGAAATATGCAAAAAGGTTTTATAAAGAGAAGTTTTGGTATAGGTTTAATTGTGATTTGATGCAGTTTCCTTTAAATATAATTGTTTTTGATACAGCAGTAAATATGGGACCTGATGATGCTATTGTTATACAGAAGAGAAAAAGTAAAATTCCTTATGAAAAAAGTTTTCTGGATGCTGTGAATTTTCTTGCTTTAAGAATGATAAGATATGTTGAAAAGGTGAATAAGGATAAAAGAAAAAAGAAATATCTTTTGGGGTGGTTGAATAGATGTAAAAAGTTGTTTGAAGAGTTTATTGAAAAGGAGGGAAAAGATGAAAAAGAAAAGTAAATGGGTAAGATTTAGGGAAGCAGTGAAGAGTTTTTTTGTTAGTTTGTTTAAGAAGATAATAAGTTTTTTGAAAAATGATAGGGTTATAAGGGAAATTTTTAAGCAGGCAGGAGTTGAGATAATCACTCTTATAAAAAATCTGGAATTTGACAATTCTATGTCAGGAGACCAAAAAAGAAAATATGCCTTAAAACAGATTAAACTCATTTTGAAAAACAAAGGAATAGAAGTAAGAACTTATATCATTAACCTTGTGATAGAAATGGCTTTATCTTATATACGAAAACACAAGATATAGGGGTTTTGAGTATGAGCACCAGTTTCGGATACTACAAGATATTGTGGTTTTTGAAAAAATAAAAAAATAGGGGGTGTAAATGATTAAAAAAAATGTCTCTTTGGAAGAAGTAGTTGCTTTCCTTAATGAACTTACAAAAATTGATAGAAAAGCAATGCAAAAGTTATGTAAAACAAGAGTTAAATGTAATAAGAAACTTGCCAAGCATCCAACAGTTCAGGTTGTAAAAAATAAGAATGGAGAAACAAAAGTAGGGTTTTTGGGTATTCTGAATGGTTTGTTTGGAATTGATGAAAAAGGTTGGGGAACAATTGCGGCTAATTTTGTTCCAAATGGCAGAGGAAAATTGGAAGGATTTGTTATATTAAAAAAGAATACAGAGGGAAAAGTTTATGAGAAGTGGCCAACTTATCCTAAATAAAAAAATAAGGGGGAAAAATGGAAAAGGTAATACAAATCATTAAAGAGCCGTTAATCTGGCTTGGAATTTCTATTGCTGTGGGGTTCATTGGGAAGAAGATTGCGAATAAATATAAAGGGCTTTTATATTTTTTGATTTCTGTAATTGAGTTATATGATGAGAAAGTTGCAGATATTATTCCAGATGAAGTCCAGAAAAACGATAAGTATGCAAGGATTAAAAAACTTATTGCTCGCATATTGCCTGCTTCAATGAAAAGAACTATTGACACAATGTTAAAGCAGATGGGATATTATGGAAGGAGTAAAAACGGGGGAAATCAGGGATATGTAATTCTTCACGGCAAACCCACAATCGGAAAAGGTAATTAAGGAATTATGATTTTAAGTATTCTAATATATTTCTCCCTAAAATTAAATATCTTCTACCAACTCTTTTTGCTTTTATCCTGCCTTCACGGATGAATAATTTCACAGTTTGAGGGTTAAGAGATAATAACTCAGCAACTTCTGGAACTGTATATAATTTGAAGAGTTTAATTTCTTTTTCCATTTATTCCTCCTTTTTTTTGTAAAACTCTATCTGAAATAAAAAAAGCCCACCTTTGGACGGTGGGCAGTTCCTCACTGCTTTTTTTTAAACTTCCTTTAGCAATCTTCACAGAAACACTTCTCGTGTTCCTGTAATTTTAAATTGCTGTTTGAATAAGAGAAGATAATAATTCTTAATCCGTTATCTTCTTTCTGGAGTTCTCCTTGTATCCAGTAAAATTTCCCACACTCTTCACAAGTGTTGGAGTTTTCAAATCTCGTAAATCCCAACTCTTTTTCAAATATTCTTGAAGTTGCTTCTACTACATCATCTTGAAATTGTCTCTTAGAAAAAACAAAATCTACTGGTCTGGGAGTTGGGACTACCAGAAGGAAAAAATCAGTTTCAATTGTCTCTGCTAATTTTAATTTTAATCTGAATTTAATGTGGTATTCATTTCTTTTCCTATAAGTTTCTATAATCTGAAATCCCTTTGATTTTAAAATTTCTTCCCATTTTCTTCCTGTTTCCCAAACCTTCTCGGTCTGAGAAATTTCTTTTAATTCGTTTAGTATTCTTTCTATCATTTTTTTCCTCCTTTTTTTGTTAGTCCACCGTCCTCAGGTGGGCTAACTCTTCCCCAAATTGTCAAAGAGCAAAAAAAGAGGCAGGAGTTAGTCCCCTGCCTTAATTTCTTCAACTTTTTTCATATTTTTTAGAAGAATTTTTTCACAGTGGGGGCATCCAAATCTTGAAAAATAACACGGTCCCATACTAAGGAACCTTATTAGTTTTTGGGTCTTTTTTCCACAATTTGGGCAAATTCCTTCTTTCAGCCACCTAACAATCTTATCCTTCATTTTTTCTTCTTCGTCAAGGTTTATTGTAATTCCTCTCTTTCTATCAAAAAGTTTATGTTTAGCCCATCTCGTATAGTAAGTTGTGACTATGTAAAATCTTACATCCTCTGGAATTTGGATTTTAGAAGTGTAAGTTGACAGAGCCGAATTGGTATCGCTTAATTCGTTATAATGAGAATGGGACTGTTCATAGTCCCATTCTTCTGGGAATATTTTTATCCATTTTCCGTCTTTTAAATACTGTATTGACTGAGATACTTCACTTGAAGAAGAATAACCTCTGAAATTGTCCCTTTTATATCTTATTTCTTTTTCAACCTTTATTTCCATTTCTCCCTCCTTTCTTACTTTATTATTCCTTTTTTTCTTAAATAATCCTCTTTGACTAATTCTTTTAATAATCTAACTATTGGGAGTTTTAATTCTTCTCTTTTTACTTTGTTTTGCCAACTCATTCTCTCCTCCTTTTTTATAGACAGAGCGAGAAGGACTTATTCCTTCTCTACAACTCTGCCTTTTCAATTTTCTACTTATATTATACCTATTATTTTTTAAATTGTCAAGTATATTTTACATATATATTTTAAATAATTTTATGAGATTTTCTTAAAACCCTTATCAG
>JAGGVW010000169.1 GCA_021157805.1 bacterium | reverse complement strand
GTTCAAATACTCTTCAATAAAGTGTGGTATAATTTCACTATCAGTTTCTGAAAAGAATTTATGCCCTTTCTTCTCCAGATTTTCTTTAATAACTCTAAAATTTTCTATTATTCCGTTATGAACAACCGCAATTTCTCCAGAACAATCTGTATGAGGATGAGTGTTTGAAATGGTAACTTTCCCATGAGTTGCCCATCTGGTGTGTGCTATAACTAAAATATCATTTTCTGTATGCGATGGTAAATCTGAAACAAGTTTTTCTATTTTATTTTTTCCAACTGCTTTCTTTATTTTAAGTTGTTTATCTTCAACAATTCCATATCCACAGGAATCATAACCTCTATATTCAAGCAATTTTAATCCCTTTTCAACTACTTCTTTTATATTTCCTTTTCCAACAAATCCAATAATTCCACACATTACTTTTTAACTTCTTCTTTTTCTTCTATCTCTTTTTTATTCCCAGCAAAACATTCTTTACATATGTAAGAAGAATCCTCCGGATAAAACCCATAAATTTCATTTTCCTCTACTTCTCTTCCACATAAACTACATCTAATTTTTCCATCCATTTTTCCTCCATTTTATACAACTATCACTTTAAAACCTGCCTTCTCAAATCTTTTCAACATTTTTATTTTTTCCTTATTATGAGGTTCATCTGTTATAAGGTAGTAATCCTTCCCTTTTTTAATATCCATCTTTATCATTCTCATTGTTCTGGTCATATATGTACATTCCCTTCCTATTTTTAAACTATCTGCAAGAATAAAAACTTTTTCACTTTTCTTAATAAGAAACTCTATCTGCTGAACAGTGTATAAGTCATCTGAACTTGTTCCTTTTATTGAAATTCCAGGAGTTCCTATAATCGCTTTATCTATTCTGGAAAATGGAACCACCACATTTACAATACTTAAATTCCTTCTTGAAATCTCTCCTGCTGCAATTCCTACAAAATTATCAGTAAAAAACCTTTCGTATTTTTTTAACCACAAGCTCACCAGAAACAAATTATTTGTCCATATTTTTAACATAAAATGTTTTTCACTTCTTGCCAGTTCTTCTCCAAGATATGAAACAGTTGTACCTGCTCCTAAGAAAATCTCATTGCCGGGAGAAATAAACTCCATTGCTTTTTTCGCTATTTTTATCTTCTTCTCTTCCCCAAGTTTCCGTCTTTTTTCAAATGAAAGAAAAAGGTCTTTTATATCCATACAAAAAATTATACAACTTGTTTGTAAATTTGTCAAGAAAATTTCTAAAATTTATGACAAAAAAACTTGGATATAAAATTCTCCATCAACAAAATTATTATTTAATATCTTTTTCAATTCACTTGCCAAAAAAATAAATTTAGAGGAAAATTATTTATTAAATGGGGATTGCAAATGAAATGTAAAATAATCATAACTTTGATTGCTATAAAAGTTTTACTCTGTCCTGCTGAAGAAAAACTCGTAATTATTTCTCCTCACTGGGAAGGTGTTAAAATAGAGATTTCAAATGCATTTAAAAAATGGTATTTAAAAAAATATAAAGAAAAAGTTGAAGTTGAGTGGATTGACCAGGGAGGAACTTCTGATGACCTTAAATTTGTTGAATCACTTTACAAAAAAAATCCTGAAGGAATTGGAATTGACCTTTTTTTTGGAGGAGGGGTAAGTCCTTATATAAGATTAAAAAAACTTGGATACCTTGAAAGATACAGAGTTCCTTACAGAATTCTAAAAAAGATACCGAGAAAGTGTGCAGGCATCCCAAATTATGATAGAAGTTATTACTGGTATGGAGTTGTTTTAAGTGGCTTCGGGATTTTATATAATAAAAAAGTTCTTAACTATTTTTCACTGCCTGTTGCAGAAACATGGGAAGACCTCGGGAAAAAGGAATATTTTTCTCTTGTTGGTGCTGCTGACCCAAGACACAGTGGAAGTATGCATATGATGTATGAGATAATTCTGCAAGCATATGGCTGGAAAAAAGGATGGGAAATAATACTTTCTCTTTCTGGAAACACAAAGACATTTTCTTCTTCTGCCTCACAGGTTGCAAAAGATACAACAATTGGAGAAGTATCTGTTTCGTTATGTATTGATTCTTACGCTCTTGCCCAGATTGAGATGAACGGAGAGGAAAATATGGGATTTATCTTACCTGAAAACTTGACTGTTATAAACCCTGATGCAATTGGGATTTTAAAAGGTGCTCCCCATATTGAAACAGCAAAGAAATTTATAAATTTCCTTCTTTCCTATCAGGGGCAACTTATCTGGATGTTAAAAAAGGGAACAAAATATGGACCTGATAAATACTCTCTTAACAGATTCAGCATACTTCCGGAAGTTTATAAAAATCCTGATATTAAATTTAAAAGTATAAATCCTTACAAAGTTGGAAAAACAATAAAATATAATTTCATACTTGCAACAAAAAGATGGAATGTTCTGAATGATATGATTGGTTGTTTTGCAATTGACTGCCATCCATATCTGAAAAAAGCCTGGAAAATTGTGAAAAAGACAGAAAATGTTCATCTTAAAAGGAGATTTTTTGAAATACCTGTTGAAGAAAAAGAACAGAAATTACTGTGGAGAAACTGGAGCAATTCTGTTTTTAGAAATAGATACATAAATGAATGGTTGAATTTTTCAATTGAAAAATATAAGGGTATTATTAAAGAAAAAAGGATATACGATTATGAATGAGATACTTCTGATTAAAAATGTCTCAAAAAGTTTTGGGCAGAATAATGTCTTAAAAAATATTAATTTTTCTGTAAGAAAAGGAGAAATATTTTTTATTCTCGGTCCATCAGGTTGTGGAAAAACAACACTGTTGAGAATAATTGCTGGTTTTATAAATCCTGATAAAGGAAAAGTAATCCTTGAAAACAAAGATATAACTGATTTGCATCCAAGCAAAAGGAAGATAGGAATGGTATTCCAGAATTATGCTCTCTGGCCACATATGACTGTCTGGCAGAATATTGCTTATGGACTTTTGATAAGAAAATTAGAAAAAGAGATTGTGAATAAAAAAGTTGAAAAGATAATCGGAATAACAAAACTTGAAAATGTAAAAAATCTGTATCCTCATCAGATTTCAGGAGGACAACAGCAAAGAGTTGCTCTTGCAAGAGCACTTGTAATTGAACCAAAGGTCTTACTTCTTGATGAACCATTAAGTAATCTTGATACAAAATTAAGAGAAAGTTTGAGAAGAGAAATAAAAAGGATTCAAAAAGAGACAGGAATAACAATGATTTATGTTACTCATGACCAGAAAGAAGCAATGTCCCTTTCATCAAGAATTGCTGTAATGTCAGAAGGAGAAATAATTCAAATAGATTCGCCTTTAAATATATATTTAAAACCTGCCAGTAAAAAAGTTGCCTCATTCATAGGGGAAATAAATTTTATGTATGGAAAAGTTAGAGAAAAAAAGGCCAAAGAAATTATTGTTGAAACAGATGAAGGAAATTTCGTTGCTTCAGATTATTCAGGAAAAAATATAGGAGAAAAAGTTGCTCTTGGTTTCAGGCCTGAAAATATCTCTTTTTCAGGAAATTTTAACAGAATTGAAGGAATAATCTCTGATATTGAATATCTTGGAGAAATAGCGAAAATCAACATTTTAACAAAAAAAGGGAATAATTTTATTATAAGTGTCCCTGTTGAGAAAATATTGTGTCTAAATAATGGAGAAAAAATTTCTTTCTCAATAAAAAATTTTATGATTTTTGAAAAATGAAAAGGTTTATTTATATTCTCTGTTTTTTAATTTTGGGTGCCTTTTTAGTTTATCCTCTTTTTTATGTTGTATCCCAGAGTTTTATAGTAGATAATAAATTCACAATTGAGATAATTAAAGCAGCAGCAGGAAATTACATTTTACGAACTTCTTTAATAAAAAGTTTTTCTCTTGGAATAATAGTTGTATTTCTTACAAGTTTAATTGGAATTTCCCTTGCTTTTTTCTTTTATAGATATAAATTCAGAGGAAGAGAAATTTTAAAAGTTGCTTTTTTCCTTCCCCTTATTGCAAGTCCTTTCGTTGGAGCAATTGGAGTTAGACAGATTCTTTCAAGATTTGGGAGTTTAAATTTAATTTTAATAAAACTTGGGATGTTGAAAAATCCGATTTCCTGGATTGGATCTGGATTTGCAGGAATTGTTCTTTTACAATCACTCCATCTTTACCCGATAATGTTTCTGAATATATCTGCTGCTTTAAATAATTTTGATATAGAATGTGAGGAAGCATCATTTAATCTTGGAGCAACATTCTGGCAAACATTCAGGAAAATTACATTTCCTTTACTTCTTCCCGGATATTTTGCCGCTGCTTCAATTATATTTATATGGTCAATAACTGACCTTGGAACTCCTCTTGTATTTGATTATCCAAACATTATTTCAGTCCAGATTTTCAACCATATAAAAG
>JAGGVW010000055.1 GCA_021157805.1 bacterium | reverse complement strand
GGATAAAGGAGAAAGAAAATTAAATTCAGGTGACTTAAAAGAAAAAATATGCATCAATTTTAAAAATATATCTGCTAAAAATCCAGCAAAAGTAAAGAGAAAAGGGAAAATGAATGAAAGGAGAGAAGAAATAATAAGCCCAACAGATAATGGAATTAAAAAAATGTTTGAAAAAAACCCAGTAATATAAAATCTTTTAAAATTGTAAAGAATAACGGGAAAAGCAGAAATCTGAGCAAAAGTTGTTATTAATAAAAACATCAAAAATGGATTTCTAATATAATTGAATTTTCTAACAGTGTAAATAATTGTGAAAGTTGTAATAAAAGAAAGTAAAAATGAGAGATTAAAGAGAGAGAAAGGATTTAAAAGGAGAAGAATAAAAGCAGCAATAAACACTGAATCAGGACCTTCAATATCTCTTTCAAATATCTCTCCAAGAAGGAAGAATGTAAACATTAAAGAAGCCCTTACCACTGGAATTCTTAAGCCAGTTATAAAAGCGTAAAACCATATAGATAATAAAGCAAAAAATGGAAAAACTTTTGGATGAGTATTATTAAGTCGCATCAGAGGCAAAAAAAGAACTTTTAAAAAGAAGAAAATAAAAGAAAGATGAAGACCTGAAATAACAAGGAGATGATAAGAACCACTTTTTATCCCAAGTGTCTTTAAAAAATATGGCATTTTATCTTTCCCAATTACTATTGTTTCAATTAATTCTCTTCCTTCAGGTTTGTAAAGTAAATTCTTCTTTATTTTTTCTTTTCCTTTTTTCCTTATCTTAGAGATGATTTTATAAAAAGTATTTTTATATCCTGTCCTTTCAAATTCTTCTACTTTTAGTTGATAAAATATTCCTCTCCTATTGTAATACTTCTTCCTGTCAAAATCCCAGGGATTCTTTTTCCCTTCTATTTCTTTAATTTTTGCTTTTTTAACCTCAATAATTTCTCCTTTATCAAGTTCTATTCTTTTTTTAAATCGTAAAAGATATTTTTCAGAATTAATTTGACCTATAAATGAGGAAGAAAAAGGAGAAATACTTTCTGTCTTGACGATGACAAATTTAGATTTCTCTATCTCTTTATTAAATTTACTTTTCTCTCCTCTGTTAGAAATTGAAGTTGAAATAAAAGTTGAAATAAAGAAAAGAGAGGAAAGAATAAAAGTTTTCTTTTTTGTTAATAAGGAAATAAAAAAAATAAATGGGAAGTAAAAAATATTCAAACGAAAATTAAATCCGATAAATATACCTGAAAGAACAGATAAAAAATATATTAATTTTATCAACTCTTGTAAATATATCCTTTAAAACTTGTAATAATTTTTCCTTCAAGATAAATACTGGAAATTTTCTCATCAAAATAAACTCTCAAAACTTCACCTGACTTTGCTACTACTTCTACAGGTGGTTTAACATATCCAAATAGATAACTTATTATAGCAGAAGCAACAGAACCAGTTCCACAGGAAAGTGTCTCGTCTTCAACACCCCTTTCATAAGTCCTTATTTTTATTTCCCTTTCATCCTCTACTTTAATCCAATCAACATTTGTTCCTTCTGGCATAAAAATTTTATGATACCTTAAAGGTCTTGATTCTCTTACAATATCTATCCTATCAATATCTTCTGTTAATATTACAAAATGCGGAACTCCTGTGTTTATAAAATGTCCTTTTATTTTTCTTCTTCCTTCATAAACTTTAACATTTAATTTATAGTCACCAATCAGTTTTAACTGTGCTTTTACTGAATTTTTTCCTTTTATTTCTCCATTTAAAATTCCTGCTTTTGTTTCAACTGTTAACTTTTTCTTTTTCACTATTTTTTCATCATATGCAAACTTAATTATACATCTTAATCCATTTCCACACATTTCTGGTTCTGAACCATCAGGATTAAAAATTCTCATTTTAAAATCAGCACAGGAAGAGTTCTCAACCAACAAAAGACCATCAGCACCAACTCCAAATTTTCTATCACAAACTCTTATTGCAAAGTTTTTTCTTCTTTTAATAATAGAATTTCTATTATCAATAACAACAAAATCATTCCCTGAACCAACCAATTTTGAAAAATTTATTCTCTCCATACTTAAAGTATAGAAAGTTGTAAAAATTCTGTCAAAATTCTATATAAAAAGTTTCAATACCTATTTAAAAAATTAACTCAGGAATTCTTCTTCCTAATTTAATATGTTTTATACCCATCCCCTGAGTTTCATTGCCTCCTTTACTTTATTAACTGCTACTACATAAGCAGCCATTCTTGTGTTTATTTTCTTTTTTTCATAAACATTAAGAACCTCATTAAATGCTCTCGTCATTTTTTCATCAAGATTTTTATGAACTTCTTCCAGTTTCCAGTAATATCCAGTAATGTTCTGGACCCATTCAAAATAAGATACAGTAACTCCTCCTGCATTACATAAAAAGTCAGGTATAACAAATTTTCCATTATTATGAAGGATTTCATCTGCTTCTGGTGTAGTAGGTCCATTTGCAAGTTCAGCAATAATTTTTGCCTTGATGTTTTTAGCATTTTTTTCGTTTATAATATTTTCTAAAGATGCAGGGAAAAGAATATCTACATCAAGTTCCAATAACTCTTCATTTGTAATTTGAGTTGTTTCTGGAAATCCAACTACAGTTCTATTTTTTCTTTTATATTTTACAACTTCATCAGGATTAAGTCCTTTTTCTGAATAAATACCCCCCATTG
>JAGGVW010000208.1 GCA_021157805.1 bacterium | reverse complement strand
TCTGATGATTTACTAAAAAAATTAAAGTTTAGCACCATGTAGAGAGAGTGAAAAAGCAGGCAGGATAAAGAAAAAGAAAGCTTTAGGTAAATTAGTGACGAAGTTGACTTGACAATTAAAAAAGTTTATTTTAAAATCTAAATAGAAATGATTTCTATTTAGAAAGGAGAAAAGGATGGAAAAATATATAAAGATGATGAAAGATAATAACTTAAAAATAACTCCAAAAAGAAAGAGTATAATAGCATTTTTTCTTGAAAATAATGTTTATTCCACTCCTGAAAGTGTCTGGAACCATCTTAAAAAAAATTTTAAAAAAATCGGACTTCCAACTGTCTATAGAAATCTTGCTGAATTTGAGAAAATTGGAATATTAACAAAAATTGAAGGAGAAGAAGAAAGAATGTATTATGGTCTCTGTAAAGCAGAAAACCCATTTTCACACCATCATCATATTGTCTGTATAAAATGTCATAAAGTTGGACTTGTTGAATCTTGTGATTTTGATGAAATAGTAGAAAAAATTGAAAAACTAAGTGGATTTAAAGTTGTATCCCACTATTTACAGATAAAAGGAATATGTAAGAACTGTTTGAGAAAACAATAAAAGGGAAAAAATGAATAAAAATATCAGGAAGGAATTGAGAAATCATGCTCCTTTTACAAGTTTTGGAGCTATTACAGGAATTATAATAATGCTTCTTTTTTATAAAATTCCTTTCAGGGCTTCACATACTATTTTTTATATTCTCCATCCTGTTCATGTTCTCTTAAGTTCTTTTGTCACTGCCTCAATGTATCGTCTTTACACAAAAGAAAAGTGGTGGAAAGTTGTCATTATTGGATATGTTGGTTCTATTGGAATTGCTACATTAAGTGATTCAATAATACCTTTTCTGGGAGAGTGGCTTTTAAAATTACCGAACAAAGGAATTCATCTTGGATTTATTGAGAAATGGTATATTGTTAATCCTCTTGCTTTTCTTGGAATTATCTTTTCATTTTTAAAGCCAACAACAAAATTGCCTCACTCTGGACATGTTCTTCTTAGCACATGGGCTTCACTTTTTCATATTATGATGGCTCTCGGTGGAATAATTAGTTTTTTAAGAGTATTTGTAATTTTCGTTTTCCTCTTTATTGCTGTTTGGTTCCCTTGCTGTTTAAGTGATATAATATTTCCACTTTTATTTGTAAAGGAATATTCGGAAGAATAAGTTTGTTAAAAGTGGAAATATTTAACTTCTATAATATAATTATATTTAAACCTTTTTATATGGAGGTGAGTAAACTGAATAGAGAAAAAACTGATAGAACTGTGGATTTTTTAAGAGCAATATAGCAAATCCTGTAAGAATTGAAATTATAAAACAACTTTTAAAAAGGGGAAAATATGTTTACAGATATTAAAAAAACTTCTGATTTCACCCAGCCAAATATTTCCCAGCATTTAACAATTTTGAGATTGAACGGAATTGTGGAATATGAAAGGGATGGTCATTTTAAATGCTATAAATTAAAAAATCCAGAGGAAGATTAAAAAACTTCTTGAAATTGTGGCAAAAATTGTATGAAGAGAGCAAGAATGGATGAACATATATATAAGGTTAAAGTTGAATGGACTGAAGGGAAAAAAGGTATTGTTGAAGGAGATGACGGAAAGAAAATAGAAATTTCCACTCCACCTGATTTTGGAGGACCTTCTGGATACTGGAGTCCTGAAGAACTCTTTGTATCTTCTATTGCATCCTGTCTTATGACTTCTTTCTTATATTTTGTTCTGAAAAATAATGTGAAACTTATAAGTTATGAAAATAAAGCAGTCGGGAAAGTTGAAAAAATTGAAAAAAAAGGATATATTTTTACTAATGTTGAAGTTGAAGTAACAGCAAAAGTAGATAAAGGTGAAGACATGGATAAAATTAAAACATTTCTTGCCCTTGCAGAAAAATACTGTCTCATTTCTAACTCTACAGATGTTAAAATATCTGTAAAAAATTCTGTTATTTCAGAGTAAATATATCAGGTAAAATAAAAAATAAAAGATAGGAAATAAAATGTCAAAAGAAATTGTTAATTTGAATAGTGAAAGTTTTGATAAATTCCTACAAGAGAATGAAGTAGTAGTAGTTGATTTCTGGGCTGTCTGGTGTATGCCCTGTCTTATGATTGCTCCAATAATGGAAAATCTTGCCAAAAAATACGAGGGAAAAATTGCTTTTGGGAAAGTAAATGTTGATGAAGAAAGAGATATAGCGATGAGATTTGGTATTATGTCAATTCCAACAATTATAATTTTTAAAAATGGTAAAATGGTTGACCAGATTATAGGAGCAATGCCTGAAAAAATACTTGAAGAAAAAATACTTGGAGCAATGAAATGAAAGTTGCAACTGTTTCAATGGCAATTGAGTACAGAAAAATCAGAAAATTAGAAGATAATTTAAAATACGTTGAAGATACATTTTCAGATATTTCAAACATAAAACCAGACCTTGTCTGTTTACCTGAAATATTCTACTATGCTGGTCTAAACCTTGATGAAAGAAGAGACCTTTACAGCAAAGAAATAAAAATCTTTTTGAGAAATCTTTCTTCTAAATATAAAACATATATTGCTGCTTCTGTTTATGAAAAAAGAAAAGGGAATCTTTATAACACCTGCCTTTTTTTTGACAGAAGAGGAGAGATTGTTGGTAGGTATGATAAAATACATCCAACTGAATTAGAAATTGAAAAAGGAATAAAACCAGGAAATAAGAATCAAAAACCAATTAGAACAGAGTTTGGACTTTTTGCTGCTCAGATATGTTTTGATGCAAACTGGTATCAGGAATGGAAAAGATTTGCCAGGATGGGAGTAAAACTCATTGTTTTCTCATCTGCTTATCCTGCTGGGAGGATACTCAATTCAATTTCTCTTCTAAATAGTGTTTATATTGTTGCTTCAACCTGGGCTCTTAAAACAGGAATAGTTGATAATACAGGGAACTGGATGGTTAAGACAGATAGGTTTTCCTGGTGGGTATGGAGAGATATAAATCTTAAAAGAGAAGTTTTCCACTGGGATTTTCAGGGAGAAAAAATTAGAGATATTTTAAAAG
>JAGGVW010000166.1 GCA_021157805.1 bacterium | reverse complement strand
TTCTCTTTCTTCAGGATAATTATACAGAACATCCTTAAATCTTCTGAAAGC
The DNA here is from genome assembly GCA_021157805.1 of bacterium. The sequence continues at coordinate 6,861 of JAGGVW010000166.1, read as the reverse complement.
ACCTTTACCATCAAGAGCAATCCATAATTTTTCCTGTAAATTCTGGTCTTCTACTGTTTCAGTAAAGTCAACCATATCTCTGTATCCTGCTCTTGAGTCCTGTTCAGGTAGTAAAATATATCTTTCTCCTCCAAATTCAATTTCTTCTCTTAACTTTTCATCTTCATCCCATTCCATTAAAGTAATAATTTCACCCTTTTCTATGTCAAGAAAATACTGAACCTCATAACTACCTTCTTCAAAATATTCAAGAAGCTCATCCATCTTTATTTTTACTTTTCTTTTTGGCATTTCATCACCCTTTTTTATACTCTTTCAATAGTTTTGAAAAAGTGCTTAAAAATCGCTCTCCAGGAAATGCCTTTTCAAATTCTTTAAGATATTTTTTTATATAATCTACATCTACTTTTTTAACACTATTAAGAATATTTTGAACATCCTCAATATCTATTGGTCTATTAGAGAAAATTTTGTGAATTATTAAATCCTCAGGGGATACAAAATTGACAAATTCATTCTGAATTTTCACTTTTTTACTTCTTTTTTTTATTGCCTGTATTTCATAAGGAGTGAATGCAAGAATAAAATCAATTCTAAATTTAGTATTTCTATCTTCACAGGGAAGAACCATTGTTTTTTTTACAAAACTTTCTGGATTTTCAGGGATTGGATAAATACCAACTTTCCTCAATTCTTTTATGAACCATTCAATTTTATCTATTTCAAGTATGAATGTTATATCTATATCTCTTGTAAATCTTGGTTCACTATATATCAAAACTGCCTGTCCGCCTATGATCATATAAGGGATTTTTTTTCTTTTTAAGAATTTGTTTATTTTTATAAGTAATTTTTTTATCATTTTATTTTGTTAAGAATTTTAGCGAGGGTTATTTTGTGTTTAATTTCTTCTTCAATATTTTTTTTGTTCTTTTTATTTCTATTTCTGAAATTCTTTGCCCAGTTCCACATTTCCTGGTAAATTTCAAGTTTTTCTTCAATAGAAAGAGGATTTTGTCTTTTGAAATTATTTTCAAATTCTTCTATTATTTTTCTGTTTTTTATCATTTTTTTTATTTATATTATACTTTTCTATGTGATAAAAACCAATTCAAGATATTTTTCAAAAATAACTTTTTTAAATTTTTCTACCTTTATAAAATTTTCAATCTTTTATGTATTAAGAGCAACTATCAGGATGGGAAATTTCAAAATTGTTTATTTCTGCCTTCTTTTGATAAATTAAAAAATATTTCTTTAAGGTTTTCTTTTATAAAGCAGTTGAATTCCTTTTCAGTTGGAGAATAGTAATAGGTTTTTTTCTTCCCATTTTTACTTTTTAATGTTGAATAGTCAGTGACAGGAGAAAGCATTTTTATTTCATATTCCTGTTTTGTAAAATCAGGATAAAATTGAACTTCCACTGCTTCTACATAAATAGTATTATTACCTAAACTAAATATACTCTTTTTCACAATTGTTTCAGCAAAACTTTCTAAAATTTCTTTTTTCTATATATAAAACTCTGCAAAATGTAATTGTAGGAAAAGGGAAAGAGAATTTCTTTTTCTGAAGATAACTTTATTTTAATTCTCATTTTTATTAAAGAAGGGAATTATCATTACTTTTTTTGTCATATCCTAAATGTTTATACGCAGAATAGGTTGCAACTCTTCCCTGGGGTGTCTTTTTTATAAAACCTTTTCTTACAAGGAAACTTTCGTAAACTTCTTCAATTGTAGATGGTTCTTCTCCAACTGCTATTGAAATACTCTTTATTCCGACAGGACCTCCATTGAACTTTGTTATTATAACTTCAAGAATTTTCTTATCCATTTCATCAAGACCTTCCTCATCTACATCCATCTGGTTCAATGAATAAACCGCTATTTCTTTATCTATTATCCCCTTCCCTTTAACCTGTGCAAAATCTCTTACTCTTCTTAAAAGACGGTTGGCAACTCTTGGAGTTCCTCTTGACCTTTTTGCTATTTCCTCTGCTCCTTCATCTGTTATTTCAATATTTAAAATTTTAGCAGACCTTTTTATAATTTTTTCAATTTCTGAATTTGTATAGTAATCAAGACGATGCAAAATTCCAAATCTGTTCCTTAAAGGTGAGGTTAAAAGTCCTATTCTTGTGGTTGCTCCAATAAATGTGAATGGTTTTACAGGGATTTTTACTGATTTTGCTTTTGGACCTTCTCCAATCATTATATCTATAACAAAATCTTCCATCGCACTGTAAAGGTATTCTTCCACATTTCTTGAAAGACGGTGTATTTCATCAACAAAAAGGACATCTGAAAATTCAAGATTTGTAAGAATTCCTGCAAGGTCTCCTGCTTTTTCAAGAACAGGGCCTGATGTTGCTTTTATATTAACTCCCATTTCATTTGCTATAATATAAGCAAGAGTTGTTTTTCCAATTCCAGGGGGACCATAAAAAAGAACATGGTCTAAAACTTCTTTCCTTTCTTTTGCTGCTGAAATGAAAACTTTTAAATTCTCCTTTATTTTCTCCTGCCCAACAAATTCATCAAGATTGGAAGGTCTTAATTTCTGCTCATACTTTTTATCTTCACTGCCTGCTATTGGAGAAGTTATTTCTTTTTCCATTTTATATCTTCTTTAATGCCTCCTTTATAACTTCTTCAAGAGAAACTTTTTCTCCAATCTGGTTCAATATTTTTTTCACAGCAGAAATTGCTTCACTTCTTTTATATCCAAGAACAGTCAATGCTTCAACAGCATTTATAAAGATGTCTCTATCTATTTTTGCAACTTCTTCCGATATAACTGGATGCATCTTTTCAATTCTCTGTTTCAACTCAACTATCAATCTTTCTCCTGTTTTTTTACCAACCCCTGGAATTTTTGTAAAAAAAGTCGCATCTTCTTCTGAAATTGCACTGTATAACTGTTCAACTGTTGAACCGGATAAAATTCTTAAAGCAACTCTTGGTCCTATTCCAGGAACTCCAATTAAAAGAAGAAAAAACTCCCTTTCCTGAAAAGATGAAAATCCATATAAATTAACATCTTCATCAGAAATTTTAAGCACCGTATATAATTTTGCTTCATCTCCTATCTCTCCTAAATTTTCAGATGTCTGGAGAGAAACATCTATAATATATCCTGTTCCATCTTTTTCAACTACAACTCTTGTTGGAGTTTTTTCAACTATCTTTCCCTTTATGTAATAGAGCATTTTCTTCCCTTAAATAAAAAGATGAAATTGCAACTGCTACTGCATCGCTCTCATCAAGTTTTCTAAAATTTTTATAGCCAGTCATTGTCTCAACCATAAATTTAACCTGTCTTTTATCAGCAGAACCAATCCCTGTTAAGCATTTTTTTACTTCTCTCGGCGGAATAGTTTCAAAATCAAAATTGTTTTTTATAGCAATTGCCTCAATTATTCCTATAACCTGGCCTATTTTTAATGCAACCCGCATATTTTTTGCTACATATATTTCTTCAATTGCAACTTTTTCTACATCTGCTGATTTTATCACTCCCTCAATTTTTTCTGCTATATAACAAAGTTTCTCTCTATATTCCAGATTTTTGGGAGGAGATATAACACCGCTTTCTATGATTTTGAAACTATTACCCTTTTTCTCCACAATTCCAAAACCAATTCTGTAAATACCCGGGTCAATCCCTAATATTCTCAATTTTATTTTTCAATTGTCTCAAGTATTTCATCAGGTATATCAAAGTTTGCATAAACACCCTGAACATCTTCATCTTCTTCAAGGTCATCAAGGAGTTTTAAAAGTTGTTCTGCTTCTTTTCCTTCAACTTTGACTGTATTCTTTGGAATTAATGTTACACTGGCGCTTTCAATTTCAATCTGATTATCCTGGAGTGCTTTCTTTACATCTTCAAAATTCTCTGGAGTTGTTATTATTTCATATGTATCCTTCTCTGTTTTCATATCCTCTGCTCCTGCTTCAAGAACAATTTCAAACAACTTATCTTCCTCTGATTTTTCCTTCTTAACTGTTATAAGACCTTTTCTTTCAAAAATCCATGCAACACTTCCCTGTCCTGCAAGGTTTCCATTATGCCTGGAAAAAATAGACCTGATTTCAGAAGCAGCTCTGTTTTTATTATCGGTTAGAACTTCTACATAAATTGCAACTCCGCCAGGACCATATCCTTCGTAGGAGACCTGTTCATAATTAACTCCACCTTCTGCTCCACTCCCTTTCTTTATTGCTCTCTGAATATTATCATTTGGCATATTATAACTTTTTGCTTTTTCTATTGCCATTCTCAATCTGGGATTTGTCTCTGGATTTGCTCCTCCCATTTTTGTGGCAACCATTATCTCTTTTATCAACTTGGTAAAAATCTTCCCTCTCTTCTGATCAGTTGCCATTTTCTTATGCTTTATACTATGCCATTTTGAATGTCCACTCATTTATCCCTCCCCTTTTAATTTTTTCCAGAAATCTTCTGTTGATATATTTTCAATCAATTTCCTGAATTCCTCTGCTTCCTTCTTATCTATTGGTCTGTCAAGTTTATTTGAACTGACAAACTCCCCTCCTTCATAATACTTTATAATTTCTGCTTTTTCAAGTAAATCCTCAGAAGCAAAAATTTCTGCTCCAAATCTTAAAGCGAGGGCTATTCCATCACTTGGTCTGCAATCAACTTTTTTAATCTCTCCATTAGCATCAATTACAAGATTGGCATAATAAATATTTTTTTTGAGAGAGTATATCTCAACTCTGATAATTTTTCCTCCTAAAACTTCAATAATGTTTTTTGTAAGGTCATGTGTAAGTGGTCTTGGAAAAGATGTTTTTTCTAAAACCATAAGAATTGATTGTGCTTCAAAAATTCCTATTACAATCGGAAGAATTTCTCCCTTGTTACTCTTTAAGATAACAATCGGAGAATGTGTTATCAAATTCAAAACAACACCTTCAACTTCAACTTTCACCATATTACTGTTCTGTCTCCTTTTCTTTTTTCCTTTCTTCTATTATTTTTGTGGCAATGTGAGAAGGGACTACCTCATAATGAGAAAATGCCATTGAATAATTCCCTTTTCCACTTGTAATTGACCTCAATTCATTTGTATAATTTGACATTTCAGCAAGAGGAACCTGTGCTTTTATAACCTGATTTTTCCCCATTGCTGTCATATCAAGAACTTTCCCTCTTTTTGCATTTATTGTCCCTATAACATCACCAACAAACTCCTGAGGGACTCTTATTTCCACATTAACTATTGGTTCAAGCAAAATTGGACCTGCTTGTTGTGCTGCTTTCTGTAAAGCCATAGAGCCGGCTATCTGGAATGCAATATCTGATGAATCAACTGGATGAAATGTTCCATCATAAAGTATCACTCTTATATCAACCATAGGATAATTTGCTAAAATACCTTTTTTCATTGCTTCCTTGACACCTTTTTCTACAGATGGTATATATTGTCTCGGAATTGCTCCACCAACAATTTTATCAACAAACTCAAAACCAGTCCCTCTTGGAAGTGGCTCTATTTTTATAAAACAGTGCCCATATTGCCCCCTTCCACCTGTCTGTCTTTTATATTTTCCTTCTGCATCTGCTGGTTTTGTTATTGTTTCCTTATAAGCAATTTTTGGAATACCTTTTTCAACCTCAACGGCAAATTTATTTTTAAATTTTCTTATGGTAATCTCAATATGAAGGTCCCCAACTCCTGTCAAAAGTGTCTCTCCTGTTTCTTCGTCTCTGAAGACATTTATTGTAAGGTCTTCCTCAGTAATCCTGTTTATAGCATTTCCAAGTTTATCCTCTGTTCCTTTAACTTTTGGAGTTATTGAATAAGAAACTGCCCCTTCTGGTATATGGGGTTTTTTGAAAATAACTGGATTTGAAGGGTCTGATAAAGAATCAAAAGTTTCTGTCTTCTGAAGTTTTACTACCGTAACAATTTCACCAGGTAAGGCATTTTCAACAGGTTCCTGTTTTTTCCCCATCATTCTATATAGTTGCCCTATTCTCTCTTTTGTGTTTTTAGTTGAGTTGAAAATTTGAGAATTTGATTTTAACTCACCGGAAAAAACCCTAATGTAAGAAAGACGTCCAGCAAAAGGGTCAAACATTGTTTTTATAACTTTTCCACTCAATGGTGCATCAACTTTTCTTTTAATTTCAATCTCTTTCCCATCAGGTGTTGTTCCTTTAACAGGTGGTAATTCATCTGTTGAAGGAATATAATTTTCAATAAATTCAAGCAACTGTTTAATTCCTTGCTGATTTAAAGCAGAACCACAAAGCACTGGAATTATCTCTCTTTTCAAAATCCCTTCTTTCAAGCATTTTGAAATATCTTCTCCTTTTAATTCCTCTCCCTCAAGGTATTTTTCCATAATTGTATCATCAAGTTCAGCAATTGAATCCATTGTTTTTTGAATAAATTTACCAACTTCATCCGATGCATCCTTTATTTCAAGAATCTTTACTACTTCAACACTATCTGATTTTTTAACAGGATATGTTATAAGAGCAAGTTTTTTACCGAAAAATTTCTCTATTTCATCCCAGATTGAATTGAAATTTGTTTCAGGAATGTCAACTTTATTTATAAACACAAATGAGGGGATGTTTTTTTCTCCAATTATTTCCCACAACTTTTCAGTTCCAACATCAATGCCAATATCAGTGGAAATATTTATAAGAGCAACATCTACTCCTTCAAGAGATGAAATCTGTTCTCCTATAAAATCCATATAACCAGGAACATCAACAATATAAAAAATATCATCTTTCTTTTTAAAGTAACCTGTTGCCATATTTATACTTATAAGACGCTCTTTCTCCTCCTGGTCAAAGTCAAAAACAGTATTTCCC
>JAGGVW010000034.1 GCA_021157805.1 bacterium | reverse complement strand
TTATTGGAGAAAACGAAGAAATTTTTAAAAAAATAACAAATCTTAATGGGTATATTAATATTAATTTTAAAGAAAAAACTGATAGAATTAAAAAACATCTTTATTTCCTTGAGAAAAAAAATATTAAAATTACTTCGGAAATAGATAGAGAGAAAATAGATTTTCTGAAAGATATTGATAAAATATTTGTAAAGGTGAAATTATGATAAAATGCGGACTTTTTGGATATTCTGGAAGTGGAAAGACAACTCTTTTTCGAAAACTTACAGGAAAGCAAGAAGAAATTTATGACCCTTTTACACCCAACATAGCAATTGCAAGATATGAAGATGAAAGATTGAAAAAGATAAAAGAAATTCTTCAACCCAAAAAGATTATATTTCCAGAATTAGAATTTATTGACCTTAAAGGTTTTCCTGAAGGAGAAGGTTTTCCTTCTCAGTTTTTCAAAAATCTTTATGATGTAGATATTATTATCTGTGTTGTAAGAAATTTTGGTGATGATGTAAATCCTGAGGAAGAGGCAGATTCTCTCATAATGGAACTTCTTTTTCACGATATTGATAAACTTGAAAAAATAAAGATGATGAAAGAAAAAGAAGGGAAGAAAGGAAATTTAGATGTTATAGAGAAAGCAATTGATTTTTTGAAAAAGGATAATTTTCTGAAGGATATGGAAGAAATAGATAAAAAGGAACTTTCAGGAATAGAACTTCTGACAACAAAAGAAGTAATTATATATCTAAATGGTAAAAATAAAAATGTAGATTTTAAATATCCGGTTGTTTCTGACCAGGATAACATTTATGAAAAAATTATAAAACAACTTTCAATGATAACTTTTTACACTATTAAGGGAGATATTGCTCAAAGCTGGATAATTAAAAAAGAACTTCCAGCAAAACAGGCAGCAGGAAAGATTCATAAAGACATAGAGAAGGGATTTATAAAAGCGGCTGTTTTACACTGGAAGGACTTTGTTGAAATAGGGGATTGGAAAAAAGCGAAGAATATGGGAGTTGTGAAATTTCTGGGACCCAATTCTTTTATTTCAGATGGAGATATAGTGGAGTTTTATTTTTCAAAATAATAGAGATTCTTTAAAAGAGTAAACATCTGCAAACTTGTTTGTATAAATCAATTTAAAAAGAATTTATTTTATAATTATTCCAGCATATCCAACTACTTGTTCCCAATCACCAGATGTTTCTCCACTTGTTGAATATCTGACAAGTTTTCCCTCTTTTGCTCCAAGAAATTTTGAGGCAACAATTGAGACAATAACAGGACCATATCCACACATTGAAATATCCTTTTCCTGAATTCTTTCAATAAGGAGGTCTTCATCAAGTAAATTTATTGCTTCAATGGCGTATTTATCATTTTCTTCTGCAATATTATGTGGCTGGTAATGTGTCATATCAGAACTTGCAACAATAAGAATTTTTCTATTAGTGTTTTTTATCACCTCACCAATTGTTTCTCCAATTTCAATCCAGGCAGGGTTATCAACACACCCCATAAGAGTTATGGGAACAATTTTTACATTATTTTTCAGTATCTGAAGAAAAGGAATCTGCACTTCTATTGAATGTTCTCTCTCATGAGCAAGTGTATCTTTTTCAAGATATCTGCTTTTTTTCACAAGAAGAGAAGAAATTTCTTCGTCAACTTTTACCTTTCCAAGAGGTGTTTCCCAGAAATTATGAGAAGAAACAGCATATGGCTCTCCATATCCAGTGTGATTTGGTCCCAGAATTATAACTGTCTCTGGAATTAGCACTTTTGAATAAACCTCCCCTGCAGTTTTTCCAGAATATATATAACCAGCATGAGGAACAACAATGGCTTTTGCATCTTCTTTTTCTTCTGTTTTTTTAATGAAGGTTTCAAGCCTCCTTAAAAGATGAGACCTGCTTTGTGGATAAAAATAACCCGCAACTACCGGTTCTCTTGTTCTTTCCATACTAACATTATACCTTAATTTTTTTAAAATAAAAATATGAAGAAGTGAAGAAACCTGTTGTGTCAAGCAAAAATCTCCTATAAAAAGCCGCTGTCAAGTGTTCAATTTTTACCTTTTTCCTTTTCAAGTTCCCCTTTCCTTCAGGGTTTTATCCACTCTCCTATTTACTTAATCCTCCCTGCCTAATTTTCCCTCCTCTTTCTCTTCTCCTGTCTGCCCCCCAACAACTTACATATCCTTTCGCTCACTTCAACATTTCTATCGGGCCTGTCTCTAAAACTATCTCTTCTAACCATTCCCCATTTTTCTCCAGCGTATCTACAAACCAATACCAACTACCACTTGTCTCTACTGCTACCTCTGAAGAAACATCAAATTGTGAAAAATATCTTTCCATCCCTTCTCTACACAAAAACTTTTTCACTTTCCATCTTTCTTAAATGATAAAAATACTGTCTATTCATCCCTAATATATTTTCAAGTTCATTTAAATCTGCGTCTTTAACTTCTTACTTCCTTTTTGATATATCTTTGCGTTCTCCCTTATAATTGCATATTTCTTCTCCATAGTGTACAATCCTTTTGGAAATTTTGATACCATCCTGTCCCTCCTTTCCTATTTTTTCTTATGGAGGATACAGGATGGCCTTTATTTTGGTCAAGTTTATTTTTGAGGAAACAATACCATTTCGTAGAGGTCTTTTTTAAGGAATGGCAACTTCTTGACATTTATGATGGGAGGCAGTATAATTTTTCCAGCATGTGAAAAATTTTGAAATTAAAGGTTATGTTTTTTATAATAAAAAGGGGGAGAAAATGGAAAAGAAAAAAAGTTCTGATTTCAGGTATGATACAGGAGAAGCAAAAGTCTCATGGGCTGCAGTTGGAGAATCAGTTAATAATAAAGATATTCTTGAGATTCTTAGGTTTTTAATTCAGCCAGGTAAAAATAAAAAAGAATTCCAAAATCAGATGAAAAAAGTTGAAAGAGAAATAGAGAAACTCTGCGAAATAGGACGATATGCAACTAAACTTACTCTCGGAAGTAAAGTTGAAGAACTTGAAGAATATGTTAAGAAATTTTTAAAAGTAAAATATGCATGTTTCCTGACAAATGCTACTGCTGGATTTGAGATTGCTTTAAAACTATGTGGATTGAAACCAGGAGATGAAGTTATTGCTCCAGCAATTACCTTCTGTTCAACGATAAGTTATCCTTTAGAGATTGGAGCAAAAGTAGTTCTTGCAGATATAAATCCAAGAACATTAAATATAGACCCAGAGGATGTTGAAAGAAAAATAACAAAAAAAACAAAGGTAATAATTCCTGTTTATATTGGTGGTTACCCTCCTGAAATGGATAAAATTATGAAAATTGCTAAGGCATATAATTTAATGGTTGTTGAGGATTCTGCTCATGCTTTTGGTGGATGGTATAAAGGAAAAGCATCAGGAACAATTGGACATTTTGGTTCTTACAGTTTCCATGAAGTTAAAAATATTACATCTCTTGGTGAAGGAGGGATTATTGTAACAAATACTCCTTATGGGAAAGAATTTAAAAAAGCAAGATTTGTTGGTTTTGATTTATCACATCCAATAAAAAACTGGCTCTATGATGTTGTAACTTTGAAAAGTAAAGATAATACTTTTGTTGCTCCATCAAATCATTCCGTTACTGAAATTCAGGCAGTTGTTCTATTAAGTCAGATGAAACGACTTAAAAAAATTATTGATACCAGAAGAAAAAATGCTGAGTATTTAAACAGAAGATTTGAAGGAATTGAAGGGTTAATTCCTCCGCCGCTTGATACAAAAGAAATAAAATCGACTTATCATCTTTATTTAATACAGGTTGAACCAGAAAAATTAAAAGGAGATATTCAGATATTCAAAAAGAAACTTGCTGAAAAGGGTATAACACAAATTCCGCATTTTGCTCCTCTTTATAGATTCTCCTATATGAAACAACTTGGATATGATATTGAAAAAATTAAAAAAAGTTGTCCAAATGCAGAAGAGGTTTTTCTCCATAAGTTTACTCATTTACCTCTTTATCCTTTAACAAAAGAGCAGTTGAAATATATGGCAGATAAAGTAATTGAAACTGTAGAAGAAATGAAAAAATGAATATAGGAGTTCCAAAAGAAATAAAAATTGAGGAATACAGAGTTGGGCTTACGCCTGATGTAGTCAAATATTTGAGTGAAAAAGGCAATAAAGTTTTTGTTGAGAAAAATGCAGGTATTGGTTCTGGCTTTGAAGATGAGGAATATTACAGAGCAGGAGCTGAAATTGTTGAGAGAAAAGAAGATGTTTATAAAAATTCAGAGCTTATTATTAAAGTCAAAGAACCACAGGTAGAGGAATTTCAATTTATTCAGGAAGAACAGATATTGTTCACTTTTTTCCATTTTTCTGCTAATCCTGAAATGACAGAAAAACTTATTGAAAAAAAAGCAACCTGTATTGCTTATGAACTTGTTGAAGAAAATGGTGAATTGAAAATACTGAAACCGATGAGTGAGATAGCAGGAAAGTTAAGTATCCAGGAAGGAATGAAATATCTTGAAAAGGAATATGGAGGTAAGGGAATTCTTTTAAGTGGAGCAGAGGGAGTAAGACAGGGAAAGGTTGTGATTATTGGGGGTGGAAATGTTGGTTATAACGCAGCAAAAATCTCTACAGGAATTGGAGCAGAAACAGTAATTATTGAAATAAATAGAGACAGAATAAACTTTTTGAAAAAAACATTTCCCTCAAGTAAAGTGTTATACTCCACAGAAGAAACAATAAAAAAAGAAATAAAAAAGTGCGATGTAATAATAGGTGCAGTATTAATTCCAGGTAGAAGAACACCTGTTCTTATAAAGGAAGATTATTTATCAGATGTTGAAAAAGGGACAGTTCTCGTTGATGTTTCAATTGATGAAGGAGGGATTTCAGAAACATCTCATCCAACAAATCACAAAAGTCCTATTTATATTAAAAACGGGGTTGTTCACTATTGTGTGGCAAATATCCCTGGAATTGTCCCAAGAACCTCCACATTAGCATTAAACTATGCTTCATTTCCTTATGTAAAGATATTGACAGAACAGGGAGAGAAAGCATTAGAAAAAAACTTGCCAATTAGAAAAGGACTTGCTATTTACAAAGGGAGAATAGTGGATAAAAGGATAAGCAAATAAATTTATTGATGATGAAAATAAGAAAAAGGAAACTAATAGAAACAGAAAAAGTGAAAGTGATATTTTTCTGGTAATACTTATGATTACAACAATCAAAGTTATACACTTCTCCAGAACTTTTTATCAAATTTTCGGGTCTTTCGTATTTAAGTTACATTTTAAGTATTTAATCTTGGATTTAAAAATCCACAAGCTGATGAATTTTTAATCTGAAGTAATTAATTTTCTCTACATAGATCTTCTTTATTGAGTGTTTAAAATCCGGGTCATAGACCACAAAACCTTTTATCTTGTTTTTATACTTTTTAATTGACTCTCTTGCCGAAATTTCTTTAAACTCAACCCATCTTTTTGATTTATAATATTTGAGCCACTTCTGGGAAAGATTTCCAAATTTATCTTTGCTTTCCAATAAAACATACAATCTGGGCTCTCTTCTATTCACAATTCCCTGCAAACTTAAAGCAAGCACTTTTGTTTTGTAATAAATCAATTACATCTAAAAGGTAAGTTGTTTTTACTACTTCTTTCAGCTCAATTTCCTGCTTTATCCCGAGCAAGTTCCTTTATAGTTTCATAAGTCTCAAACTCTGGAGCAAAAGAATCATAAACTCTTGACTTCCCGAAAGATAAAATTTTAGCATCCTGCCCCATAAATCCACCATGAACTGGGAAGACAAATATTACATTTCTCCGGGAGAAAAAATCATCAGATTTTCTTAAAAATTCTTCCTGTTCCTCTTTCGTCAAAACCTGACTGAACTCTCCCAAGGGTTTTTTGTACTTCCTGCCCAATCTATGAAGGCAAAAACAGGAATATTTCCAAACTTTTTTCTAATTAATTTTAATCTTTTATCCCATTTCTTCCCATCAAGTTTCATCTCTCTTACCTCTCTCCTTGAAGGAGAAACGGTGACAAAATCAAGTTTTGGTGGAGGATAAGGAAAATAAATTGCAGTAGGCCAGCTTCCTACAAGAATATCCTTTCCTTTTTTCTCTCCATACTCGTGGATTTTTTTCACAATTTTACACACTGCATCATAACTTTCTTTTACAGAGGGATGATTAAAATCTCTGTTTATTCTATAAAGCATTATTACCTGTCTAAAAAGCATATCAATCCAGACAGCATTAACACCTGCATCTATTTGTCTTTTTGCCCAACTTAGAAGTAATTCCTGAAATTTTTTATTGGTAATATCTGGAAAATAAGATGAAGCAGTATCTGGATTGTAATCTCTGCAATCTAAATCTTGAGGTATCCAGAAATGAGTTTTTGCAAATCTACATTGAAGTTCTTCTTTTGACATATCTATTTTCCATTTTGAGGGATCTAAAGCTAAGTCCCAGGTTTCAGGGTATCTTATAATTTCTTTTGTTTGTGGATTCCAGACCCCTTTTCTCTGAATTATTTGGGCAGGAATTGCTCCACAAATAATTATTCCAGGAATTTCTTTCTTTATTTTTGAAATTGTTTTTTCTAAATGGTAGTAACTATATCCCAAAAGTTTACATTTTTTTCTCATATTTATATTTGGTAAGTCATCACATTTTTCTGGACAGGGGTTCCATCTCCAGAAACCTCTGAAAATGAAATCTGTATTTGTTTCCTTAAAAATTTTTATTTCATCTTCCACATTCCTATTAATCAATTTCCCATCTCCTATTCTTTCATAAAGAACTACAACTTTTACTTTAAAAAATTTTTCAACTTTTCTTATTTCCAAAATCTCAATTGGTTTTCCCCACATTTGAATTGTAACAACCTTTTTTGGCCTTGCTTTGAACCAAATTCTTAATCCATCTTCTTTAAATTCCTTTTTTAAGTTTATAGGCAGATATTTTTCCCCTTTTTCGGTGACAATTCCATAAAAACCACCTTCCAACTGAATATATTTTATTGTGCCAGTTTCAGTTATGATTTTTTCTTCTGACTTCCAGCCAATTAGAAAAAATATTTCAAGAATTCCTACTTAAATATTTTTTCATATTATCTTCCTTTAAACTTTGTAAATTTTCCTATTCCGAGCCTTATAACATTATAATATACAAAAAAAGTAATTAAAAATTTTGCTTTCCATTTTTAAAATAGTAAAATTTAAAATTGTTAATCTAAAAAACTGTAATATAAAGGAGTAAATATGAAAGTTAAAATACTTGGAGCCGGTAAAAATGTAACTGGCTCAAAATTTTTAATAGAAGCAGATGGAAAAAAATTTCTCATAGATTGTGGCCTTTTTCAGGAAAGAGGTCTTAAAAATAGAAACTGGGATAAACTTCCTGTTAAACCTGAAAGTATTGATTTTATTATTTTAACTCATGCTCATCTTGACCACTGTGGATATCTGCCAAAAATTGTTAGAGATGGGTTTGAAGGTAAGATTTACTGCACAGAACCAACTGAAGAAATTGTTAAAATTGCTTTACTTGATGCTGGTAAATTACAGGAAGAAGATGCTGAAAAGAAAAGAAAAAGACATCAAAAAGAGAAAAGAAAGGGTCCATATCCTGAAATCCCTCTTTATACAATGGATGATGCTGAAAGTGTTTTCCCTCTTTTTTCCAAAAAAAAATATGAAGAAGAAATCAAAATTTCAGATAATATAAATTTTGTTTTTCATGATGCAGGACATATACTCGGTTCTTCTATGGTTGAACTCAATATTGAAGAAAATGGCAGAATAAAAAAATTAATATTTTCAGGAGATATTGGGAGATGGGAAAAAGTTGTCTTAAAAAATCCTACAATTTTTAACACAGGTGATATTGTTTTTATGGAATGCACTTATGGAAACCGTCTACATGAGGACCAGCAAGAAGGAGAAGAAAAACTTAAAAATGTAATTAACCAGACAGTTGAAAATGGTGGTAATATTGTAATTCCTACATTTGCAATAGAAAGAGCACAGGAGATACTTTATTTCCTCAGGAAACTCCTCATTGAAGACCTGATTCCTCATACTCTTGTTTTTGTTGATAGCCCTATGGCTATAAATGTTACTGAAGTCTTTGAAAAATACACTGAATATTTTGACCAGGAGACACAAAAAATGATAAAAGAAGGAAACTCTCCATTTGATTTTCCTCTTTTAAAACTTACAAGAAGCGTTCATGAATCAAAAGGTATAAATTACATAAAAGGTTCCTCAATTATCATGGCAGGAAGTGGAATGTGCACAGGAGGAAGAATAAAACATCATCTTATAACAAATATAATAAGAGAAGAATCAACAATTCTTTTTGTTGGCTATCAAGCAAAAGGAACTCTCGGAAGAGAAATAATTGAAGGAGCAAAAGAAGTAAGGATACTTGGAAAATATTATCCAGTAAAAGCAAGAATTGAAAAGATAAATGGTTTCTCTGCCCATGCTGATAGAGACGAATTATTTTTCTGGATTGATAAAATTAAAGATGTGAAAAAAATATTTCTTATACACGGTGAAGAGGAAGTTATAAATGATTTTTCTACTTTTTTGAAAGAACGTCTGAATTCAGAAATATATGCTCCTTCCTACCTTGAAGAACTTGCCCTCTGACCAACCCCGGTTTGGTCTTAGAAAATTATCTGGAACACTGTTTTTGCGATCAAAGCAACTGCAATTGAAACCATACCAACGAGTCCCATTCCACAGGCATAACCAGCAAGAATTATAGGAGTATACCTTCTCCATTTTTCTTTTCCAATTTTTTTTGCAAAATAAAATCTTCCAAGAAGTGCTCCAAAAAACATTGGAAGAACATAATGGGGAAGTGCTGCAACTCCACCAACAATTCCATAAAATATTGAAAGTGGTGCCTTAAAAACAAATAGTAAGAAATAGAGAAGAAAGTCAACACCAATTGCTCCAAGAATGTATTTTAGTTTGATTGCTTTAATCATCCATTTCTGACCTGTTTCAAGGGTGCTTGTTGCCCATAAACTCTGGAAAATTGCACTCATAGGCCACATTTTTTGAACAAAAGGATAGGTAGAAGAAGGGATTGGATTCATTCTCCATATTATTGACCAGAAAAGGAAACTACAGAAAAGCATTATTCCAAGAGCAGTGAATTCTGCTTTATACCAGGAAGTAAATTTTGTTCTTGTCAATTCAAGTTGTTTAAATGCTTGAGCAGTCCACCCATGATTAAAATAAGGAACTGGAGCAAACCATATATCAGCCCCCTTATATCCACTTAAAATAAATGTTGCTTCCCTTACCATTGGAAATGAAATCCCTGTTGCAACTCCTGTTATTCCAAACATTCTCGCTGATGTATAACTCAAAAACGGTGTTAAGAAAAACCCAAAAAATAAAAATAAAGCAACAGGAAATTTTGGAACAAGAATATGGCATATAATTATATAAATCAAAGTTGAAATAAACCATATTCCAATAGCAACAGGAATTGGATAATCGCCTCTTCCTTCAGGTAATTTCTTTTCAACTTTTTTCATACCCTTTGTTTTGGCAAAAGAAGAAATTGTTTTCCATACACCTATGAGACCAACGACTATTCCTCCACCAATAATAACATTTATCCAGAAATCCATTGTTGTAACAACATTTGCAGGAATTGCTGTCATACCACTCTGCCAGTTCTTTATAATTCCAATCTTATATAAAAGAGGATTTCCAAAAACTTTTGCAACAACAGAACCAATAAAAGAGCCAAAAACAACCCAGAATGGGAGAACAAAACCAGTAAAAATTGCTCCAAGGTCAGTTACCCATCCAAGAAGTGAAGAAGGAAAAATAGTTCCCAGTTGCTCAGTAAAATCAACCCAGGGAATTGGTATAAGTTGAAAGGGCTTTGTCATTAAAAGACCTGTAATTGTTGGTATTACAACATAAAAAGCACCAAAAATTACACCTATCATTGCAGAAATACTGAAAACCCTCCATCTCCATGTCTCTTTTTTAGCACTTACTTCTGCTAAAGCTGTTGCACCTTCTGCAGCAACTGGAGCCATTGGGAAAGGAAGTCCTTCTTTATCACTTGTTATTCTAAAAAGAGTGTATCCAAGAGAGAAATAATTTATTCTAAAAAGAATATTGTGAACTATAATAAGCAAAATTGGTATAGCCCATGCCCTATTTAAAAAAGTTCTTTTTAAAAGTGCTTCAGACCCAGCAGGAGGAACAGCCCAGCGAGGTATGTGTGGAGTAAGTCCAAATGATTTTGCATAAGGTGACTGAACGAGATATTGCTTCCATATTAAATCACTGAAAGCCCCTCCCTGTAAAACCAAACTTGCTGCTCCAAGAACAAGTCCTGCTGCAACAAGGGACCTTGCTATCATATAAACAATATAAATCTCCTGTCTCTTTAATTGAACAAAAGACCTTTTTGCAATCTCAACAAGAAGAATAACAGTAACCCATTGAGCCGCTCCTCCAAGTCCTGCCCCTGTTATAAGACCAAGATATATTGAACCTGGAAGCATAATGAAACCAATGAAAAGAGCAGCAAAAACTGTTTTTCTATTAAAACCTTCCTGAAATGATTCTTCAATTTCTGGTTGATAAACCTCTTCTTTAATTTCCTGGTTCATTTTCACCTTCCTTTTACAATTTCAAAAGTTCTTTTCCCTGTTTTTCATAGTCCTTCTTTATTTCTGAACTTACAGTTCTCCATATAAGAAATTGTTTTCTTATACCATCAAGGAATCTTCTATTAAGTCGTTTCCAATCATTTGATTCACCACTTGTTCTTTTCATATGCAAATCAATCGTGTAGAAATTATACTGTCCAAGTGGTTCCAGAATCATTGAAAATTTCTGACTTACACCAAGGTCAAATGGAGCAAGCCATACCTCTGTCTCAACAACATATTTATTTTTACCAGATGAAAGTTTTTCATATTTTAAGGTAGCACCGTTGGTATAAAAATTACCAAGAGAAACATCCTGATATGAATTGAAATATTCAGTTAAAAATGTTACCAGTCCTAAAACTTCATATTCACTCACAGTAAATGGAAATTCAAATTCCCATATATCTCCCTTTGGTTCAGGAAGAACCCATTTTCTTGTAACATCAGGAACTGCCATCTGTGATGCTTTCCTTGCTGGATAAAGAGTTGAAAGAATTACAGTAATAAAGATTATAATTGTAGCAAAAACAGCTGACATTGAAGAGTAATTTAATACAAGACCTTTTAAAAGACCCGTTACCATTAGAATTTTAGAAATTATCTGTCCTAATAAATATCCAGCAACTGCCCCTAAAACGGCATAAACAAGTGATTCAGCAAGGAAAAGAGAGGCAATATGAACAGGAGCAAGACCAACTGCACTGTAAGTTCCTATTTCTCTCAATCTTTCATAAACAGAACCAAGCATTGTATTGAGAACAATTAAAGCTGCTATCAAAATTGGAATTATTAAATTGCTTAAACCGGAAAAAGAAGTGAATCCCATACTACTATAAACAAATGTTTTATTTCCATATCCAGCAAAAAGAATTACTGCAAGTTTAGTAATAAAATTTTCAACTGCTTCTGCTGGTGAAACAATTTTATCTGAAAATTTAACAGCGATTGACTGGAGTGTTCCTCCTATTCTCAACAAAGTTTTAAATGGAACTATAACTATGTTTGAACCTTCAGTATGTGTGAAACTTTGTAATTTCGTTTGAGAAGTATAAACCTGTGCTGTTTTCTCCATTTTCATTTTTGATATTTCTTTCTCAGGGAGAGAAGAAAAATCAACAGGAGTTATTGGTTCATTATCCATATCTTTCAAATTACTGAGTTTTTCTCCATCAAATATCCCGCCTAAAATCAGTTTTTTTCCATAGATATTCAAAATTGCCTTCCCTATATCATTTTTGTTAAGTCCAAAGGAAGAAGCAATTTTTCTGGAAAGTAATATAGTATTTTCGTCATCTCTTTCAATCCATTTACCTGATATAGTGTATTTTCAACTGGAAGAATTTTATTTTCTTCTGGGGAAAGACCAAGTATTCCAGAAGCAAGAAATCTCTTCCCATTAAATTTTATTTCAATAGCAGTCCTATTACCAAGTTTACTCAATATATACCACCCTCGAGGAGAGATAGTGGAATTTGACGAAAATTCATCTTTTGTATATTCAAGAGCAATTTTTTGAAGAGGAGACCAGGAACGGTCCCTTAATAAAATTCCTGTGTAAGGTGGTTTGTTTGGTCTTAAAAGTTGATTGAATTTAAGATAAGATTTTATGGATGTAAATGAAAGTACTGTAAATGTTAATAGAATTAATGTAATCGCAGTAAGAATTGTTCTCACTTTTCTTCTCTTCATATTTGCAACACCAAGAGAAAATGCCGTTGCTGTTGCAGTTACTCTTCCAACATCTGTTTCGTATACTTTTGATGTTTCTTTTTTCATTCTTTGCATCTGCTCTTCAAATTTTGAAGCAACAATAGAAAGAACAACAGCAGAAAGAGCAAGAACTATAAAGGATAAAAGAATTACCTCAGGAGCATTTGTGAGTTTAAAAGCAGGATGAACAAGTCGCATTATCCAGTAAACAACAAGAAATATTCCAAAAACTCCGGCAATTCTCTTTTCAAGTTTTGCAAAACCAAAAAATAATCTTTCAGAAAAATATGCAAAAGGAAGTAACAGCATAAAATAAAAAATTATTCCCTTAACAACATCATTTGCTGTCCCTTTTACATCGGGATATGCTCTTGATTCTATTGCCTGTGCCTGTCGTGAAAATTTCAAGAAATCATACCATTTTTTTTCTTTCTTTGCATCTTCTGCTTTCTGCAGAAATTCTTTTGATTTTTTTTGTAGTTCTTCCAATCTTTCATTTTTAATTCCATATTTTTCAAAGTTTTCTCTTCTGTATGTATCAAGAATTATCATATCTTTCGCACCCTGATATGGTATATTATAAATCGCATCAATTTTATCAAAATCAAAACCAAGTCCTTCCGCCCATTCCTTATTTTTCAAAGTCGGTTTTGAATTCAAAAGAAGGAGCCGTTTCCCAAGTGGACCTGATTCCCCAAGTATTTTTATTTTTGTTCTAGGTCTGATAAAAACACATCCCTGTGGTTCTGAATAAGATGTCCATATGAAAGGGATAAATTGTGGATATTCAAGAAAATATCCATAAGCATCTGGAGTAGAGTTCGAAAGGTCAAAAACATCAAGTTTATCAAGAGAAACGAGATATTGAGGGTCAATAAGACCAAATAGTGATACTGATTTACAATGGAAAAGAACTGTTGTTTTCTTTTTCTCCTTATAATCAATTTTTGTATCAATAGGATATTGCTGGTCCCCATTTACTCCAAGGTCTGTTGCAAGAACTATTTTGCCCGTTTTTTTATCAAGCAAAAAGGCATATAGAAAAACATTCGTTTTAAGTGAGAATCTTGAAATATTAGCTTGACCATCTTTATCTGTCATTTCAATTATATCATCCCTAACACCAGTGTGCGTTTTTCTTGAATAAAAACTTCTGTAAATTTCATACATACGGGGAATTACAAGCGCTCCATGGACAGGGTCATTTGGAACAAAGCTTTTCCTTGGATTAAATGTGACAACCTTAGGAATTAAACTTGCCATATCATCTTTGAGTTCAAGTTCAGTATCAGGAAATAAATCATTATCATTTATAGCAAGGGATAAAATACCT
>JAGGVW010000077.1 GCA_021157805.1 bacterium | reverse complement strand
TCCTTTCTGAGCACATTAAAGTGCTCACTTATATTAAACTCTGGTATACCGGCTATTTTAATTAATTTTTCATAATCTGTTAAGCAGGGGTGGTAACTATCTCTATAACCATTTACTTACATCTCTTGACAGATTCTGGAGGGGGGGTATAATACATAATACAATAGGTATGAAAAGAGAAAAACTTGACAGATTGAAAATTTTATGGTATATTTTTAAGAGAAGAAAAAAAACTTGACAAATTAAAAAAGATATGGTATAAAAAAAGAAACCGGAAAGAATGAACTTTCCGGAATAAGAGAAATATACCGGAAAGGAGGTGAAAAAAGATGAAAAAGAAGGGCTTTACACTGATTGAGTTGCTGGTAGTAATAGCGATCATAGCGATTCTCGCAGCGATGCTACTGCCAGCACTCGCAAGAGCAAGAGAGCAGGCAAGAAGAGGTGTCTGTATTAACAACTTGAAACAGATAGGGCTTGCGCTCCATATGTATGCTCAGGACTACAGAGAGTATTTTCCTACTAATGATTCAGCTATAGCAAACTACAGCGCGAGTGAATCACTGGCTCTTTTGACAGGACAAACAAACACAACAAATGATAACTATGAACTACCACAGTATGTATCAGCTTCAAAACTATTTGTTTGCCCAAGTTCTACTGATACAGTATCTGATACAGGATTCCTTGTAAAAGGAACATGTTCTTATGCATATGCAGTTGGTTTAGGTCAACAAACATACAAAGATACAGTAATTGTGGCAGATGGATGGTGGGCAGATTCTGATGTAGGTGATCCTTTAGATCATTCAAATGCTCTTAAAGTGGATGACAATCATGGGACAGATGGGATTAATGCTTTGTATATCAGAGGAAATGTGAAATGGGTAGCTACAGGTGCTGACCATAAACTTCCTGCAGCAGAGGTTGCTAATTGTAATGGAGGAACTACAGCTTTGAGAAATCCAGATGCAAGTTATTAATTGAAAATTTTGTATATTTTGAGAGAGGAGGTGAAAAAAAAGATGAAAAGAAAAGGATTTACATTGATTGAGTTGCTGGTAGTAATAGCCATCATAGCGATTCTTGCAGCGATGCTACTGCCAGCACTCGCAAAAGCAAGAGAACAAGCAAGGAGAGCTATTTGTACATCTAATTTAAAACAAATAGGTCTTGCCGTCCATATGTATGCAAATGACTATGAAGAATACTTTCCTGCAGATAATAGCGACGTAACTGCTTCAAAAGCAATTCAATGTTTAAGTCTCCTTTTGCCTCCAGAGTTTGATAGTGGTGCTGCATCGGGGAGTGTTGTACATACTGGATATATGGAAAGCTCTGATGCATTTATATGTCCATCTGACCTTACGCATAAAACAACTACTGCTGATGCTGTTGAGGCATATGACGGTTTAGAGGGTTACTGTTCCTATGCCTATGCTTTTTCTTTAAATGAGCAAAGTGATAATGACTCGGTAGTAGCAGTTGATAAATCCTGGTCTGCTGATGATGCCACTGTTGATTCAGAATGGTTATGGCATAGTAACTCCTATATTACCGATGATACCGGTGCATATGGAGTTAACCATAGAGCAGATGGAGTAAATGCTCTATATATAGATGGACATGTAAAATGGGTTCCAGACGGCAAGATATCTGATATGATTAAGAATACTGATAATAACATGGGTAATGATGGTGCTAAAGATGAAGGAGAATTGTGGAATCCATAGTATATTTTGTTAATCTTCCCTAAAAGGATAACTGAAAGCCCCCACTAGAAAGTGGGGGCTTTCTTTTTTCCCTTCAACAGGATATAATAATATTATGAAATATATTAAAAATATAGAAGATGCAAGAAAAGAAAGGTTAAAAAAATTAAAAAGAAAATATGAAGAAGAAATAAAAACAATAAAATCAATAGCAAAAAACTTTAAATTAAAAAGAGTTTATATTTTTGGTTCATTCATAAATGGAAATTACCATTTTAACTCAGATATAGATATTGCTGTTGAAGGAATTGATTATTCTGAGTTTTTAAAATTTTATTCTGCCCTGCTTAAAAAAATTTCCCTACCTGTTGATGTTAAAATATATGAGGACTTCAAACCAGAAATTCAAAAGGATATTAAGCGAAAAGGGGAAATAGTTTATGAAAAGAAATAAAAAATTTATTGAAATTTTAAGTGAAGAAATTTATGATGAGTTAAAGAATATTGAAGAACTTAAGAAAGAACTTAAAGAAATCCCTGAAAATTCAGTATTTTCAAATAGAGCAAAAGGTTCTATATTTCACGACTTTTACAATTGCTGTGAAAGAATCTTCAAAAAAATCGCAACAGAAATAGATGGTTATTTCCCTGCTTCTCCTTCATGGCATAAAGAATTACTTTATAGAATGACAAGAAAAGTTAATAAACTCCGGCCAAAAGTTATAAGTGAAGAACTTGCTTCTGAACTTGATGATTATCTCTCTTTCAGACATATATTCAGAAATATTTATGGGTTTGAACTTAAAGGAGAAAGAATAAAAAGGTTAGAAGAAAAATTTTATAAAGTAGCAAATACATTTCAGAAAGAAATAAAAAATTTCCTGAAAAAATTATCTGGTAAATAAAACCACTCTTTCTTTTTCCCACTTTTTTAAGTTATAATATTTCTATGAAACTCAATGAAAAAAGAAAAAAGATATTAGAAAAAATAAAAGTTCTTCTGGGAAAAAAAGAGGAGATAATTTTTGCTTATGTCTTCGGTTCATTCATTACTGGAGAAAAGTATAATGATATAGATATTGCTGTCTATATAAAAAATGAAAAAATAGACCATATTGATTACTCTCTTTCTCTTTCCGTTGAGATGGAAAAAGAGATAAAGCAATTATTGGATATTAAAGTGATAAATGTTTTACCCCTTCCTTTGAAATATCATATTACAAAAGGAATCCTCCTCTTTACAAAAGATGAAATATTACACGAAAATTTCATATGTGATGTGTGGAAAAAATATATTGACTTTAAATATTTTTCTGATATTTACATAAAGGAATTAAAAAATGCCTGAATATAATTCAGATAGGATAAAACAGATAATCGGGGAGATAAATACTTCTTTAAAAAAACTTGAAAAAATAAAAGATTTAAAAGAAAATTACTTTTTATCAAACTCAGAGAAAATAGATAGTGCTAAATACAATTTAATAGTTGTAACTGAAGGAATTATTGATATAGGAAATCATATCATAGCAAAAGAAAAAGCAAGAGTTCCTGCAGATTACGCTGAAACTTTTGACATTCTGGTAGAAATTGGTTTAATACCTGAAAATCTTGGAGAAAACTTAAAAAAGATGGCAAAGTTTAGAAACTTATTAGTCCATCTTTACTGGAAAATTGATGATAGAAAAATTTATCAGATAATAAAAGAAAATCTTGTTGATATAAAAAACTTTTTAAAAATCCTGCTTTCCTATCTAAATAAATAATTTCTCTCTTCTTTTTTTTCATTATAATATTAATAAAAGGGAAAAAATGAAGATTTTCGTGAAAGGGTTTTGTGGAATAATTTTTCAGACGGTTTTATTAAGAGAATTTTTCTCTGTTTTTTATGGAACTGAACTTTCCTTTGTTTTTACCCTCTCCCTATGGATAATCGCTGCAGCAGAAGGAAGTTATATTTTAAGAAAAATTAAAAATTACTCTTTAACTTATAATTTCTTAACAATTTTTGAGAACTTTTTTTTCATTATTTCTATTTTTTTATTAAGAGGGACAAGGCATATTTCACAAATTCAATTTTCTCAATCATTCCTTCTTTTTTCTTTCCTTATTGTCTTTTTTGCTGGCTTTATTGAAGGGGGTAAATTTGTTCTTCTTTCATCTCTTTACAGATGGGAAAAAAGCAGTGGAAGAATTTATGGACTTGAATCAGGTGGTGCTTTAACAGGAGGAATGTCTCTTCCATTTTTTTTCTCTCTCAATTTAAATACTTTCCATATTCTTTTTATCACTTCTATTTTCAACTTTTTAACACTTCTAAAATTTAAAAAACATAGATTTTCTTTTTCATTTCTTTTCTTTCTCTTTTTCCTTTCTTCTTTCTTTTCTCCTTTTATTGAAATAAAATCACTCAATTTAAAATGGAAGCCATTTAAAATTATAAAATCATTTTATACTCCATACCAGAATATTGAAATTGTTAAAAAAAATACTGAAATTGTTCTTTCATCAAATGGACTTCCTGAAATTTCAAATCAGCCAGATTACTACTCTCTGAAAAATATTGTTTTTTTCTCCACAGTGTTTTTAAATAAATTTAAAAATGCCATTATCATTTCAAACCCAGAAATAATTGAAGAAATTGAGAAATACAGGCCTGAAAAAATATATTATGTTGAACAGGATAAGAAAAAGATTGAAATTGTAAAAAAATATTTTCTCAAAAAAAATTACAAAAATTTAATTTTAATTAAAAAGGACCCATATTTATTTTTAAAAAATACGGATTTGAATTTTGATGTAATTTTTATCGGAAAATGTCTCCCATTAAATTTCAAAGAAAATAGAAAATTTACTGATGAATTTGTCTCTCTTGTTTCCAGAAAAGTTAAAATTGTTTCCTTAATCCTTCCAGGAAATTATGATTATATCGGAAAAGATACATCCTTTATTCATTCAATAATTTACCACACCTTTAAAAAACATTTCAGATATTCAAGATTTATTTTTTCCTATCCATTTATATCAATCTATTCAAATATACCTTTAACCAATAT
>JAGGVW010000118.1 GCA_021157805.1 bacterium | reverse complement strand
GCAGTCAAGAGCGGTAGAATTTGCTAAAAAATATAAAGTCCCATTTGTTGTAAAACCTACTTTTAACAAAAAAGGAGAAGGAACAATGGTAAAAGAAATGGAAGTGAAAGAAGGGGCAGATGTTTCTTCTGTCTCAATTGATGAAAATCAGGCAAAAATAACTATATTCAGGATACCAGATAAACCAGGAGTTGCTGCTGAAATCTTTACTGCTCTGGGAAAAGAAAATATAAATGTGGATATGATTATCCAGAATGTCAGTAAACAGCACTATGCTGATGTCTCATTTACAGTGAATATAAATGAACTTGATAAAGCATTTGAGTTATCAAAAAAGGTTGGCGAAAAACTTGGGGCAGAAAATATAGAGAAAGATACTGATATATGTAAAATTTCAATTATTGGAGTGGGAATGATGAATCATCCTGGAGTTGCAGGAAGAATGTTTTCTGCTCTTGCTAAAGTGGGAGTAAATATTGAAATGATAAGCACATCTGAAATAAAAATTTCCTGTATTGTTAAAAAAGAAGATGGAGAAAAAGCACTCAAACAGGTCCACAAAGAATTCATTGAAAATAATAGTTAACCCCTTGAAGTATGCAGTTTTTGAGGATAACTAAATCTTTATTATATGCCAGGGTAAATTTCCTTCCATTCGGTTAAGATACTGGTTTATTTCAATTTTTCCTTCTTTAAGACATTCTTGCCATCTTTCAAAACTAAAAAATTCCCGCCAGTTTTCCATTTTTCCACCTTTTTTCCAGACATCATAAATTACTTTCGCAAGGTTTTCATCACCTCTCCCAAGAAAACACTCAACACAACTCATCTGGTAAGGATGAAAATTAAATTTCACAAATTTGTTCCTTTTAAGTTTATCTGTTATAAAATTTCTTTTTTCCTCATATTCCTCTCTAGTTATAAATCTTTCTCTTTCAAAAAAGGTGTGTGGTTTGGGAATAAATGTATTGAAAGAACTTTTAACAATAATTATTTTTGAAATTTCCTTTATTAAATTAACAATCTCAGAAATATCTTCCTCTTTCTCTCCTGGTAGTCCAATCATAAAATAAAGTTTTATATGCTTCCATCCACTTTTTCTTGCTTTCTCACATAATTGAATTAACTTCTCATCCTTTATATATTTTCCCATTTTAAACCTCAATCTTTCTGATGTTTCAGGGGCAAAAGTAAGGGATGTTTTCTTTATTTCTCTAATTTTGTTTGCAAGTTCAAAAGAGAATGTATCAATTCTTAAAGAAGGGAATGAAATTGAAACTCTCTTATTTTTAAATTCTGAAACAAGTAAAGAAATTATTTTTTCAATATCAGGATGGTCTCCAGCAGAAAAAGAAAGAAGAGATATTTCTTCATAACCAGTGTTTTTAAATGTTTCTTTTGAAATTTCAAGGATTTTTTCAGGACTTCTTTTTCTTACCGGTTTCCAGCACCTACCTGCCTGACAAAACTTACAATTTTTATAACAACCCCTCATTATCTCAACTGAAATTCTGTCATGAATAATATCTGTTAAAGGAACAATGTATCTTGCAGGAAAAAAAGAATTTTCAAAATCAATTATTACTCTTTTTTTAATTTTTTCTTCTGGAAAAGAAGGAACAAAAACACCTTCAATTTTTGAAATTTGTTTTAAAATTTTCTCTCTTTTTTCTCCTCTTAATTCCTTAAATACATCAATAATTTCCAATATTATCTCCTCCCCTTCTCCTATGACAAAAACATCTATGAAAGGAGTAAGGGGAAATGGATTAAAAACACTATTTCCTCCAGCAATAATAATTGGTTCATTTTTTCTTTCGCTGGAAAAAATAGGTATTTTAGATAAATTTAAAAGATTCAGAACATTCGTATAATTCAATTCAGAAGATATACTGAACCCGACAATATCAAAATCTCTGACAGGAGTTTTTGTTTCAAGTGTAAAAAGAGGGATATCCCTCTTTTTTAAAATTTCTTCCATATCCTCTAATGGAGCAAAAAATCTTTCACAAATACAATCATCTCTTTCGTTCAACAACCCATATAAAATTCTAAAACCAAGAGATGACATACCAACAGAATAAACATCAGGATAGGCAATTGCAACTTTTACTTTTTCTTTTTCCCATTTTTTGATATACACATTGATTTCTCTTCCTGAATAACTTGCTGGATTTCTCACCTCTGACAAAATTTTCATTATTTCTTCTTCCATTTTAGAAAATTGATGAACTATCCTGAATATTTTTTAAAAATATAACACAGATAAGCGATGTAAGAAGGGAAGAACCGCCATAACTTATAAATGGGAGAGGTATTCCAACAACAGGAAAAAGTCCCATAGTCATTCCTATATTTATTGCAAACTGTGAAAGAAATAATGTTAATATTCCGGATGCAAGAAGTTGAGCAAATTTATCTGATGTAAAGGAAATAATCTCAATAATTTTCTTAAAAAATAGATAATAAAGAAATAGTAAAAGAATTACCCCTATAAATCCAAACTCCTCAGCAAGAATACAGAATATAAAATCAGTATGATACTCTGGAAGAAAGGCAAGTTTTGTCTGGGTCCCTTTTAAAAATCCTTTTCCCAGAAAGCCCCCGGAACCAATTGTTATTTTTGATTGTAAGAGATTATATCCTGCTCCAAGAGGGTCTCTTCCAGGATTTATAAATGTTAGTATTCTTTCCCTCTGATATGGCTTCATTCCAAACCACAAAACAGGACTTAAAAGTAAAACGAAAAAGAATAAAGCAAAAAATTGTTTTTTGCTCATACCTGCCTGATAAAGAATACCAAGAAATATAAATATAAATATAAAAGCAGTTCCAAGATTTGGTTGCATAAGAACAAGAAAAAATGGAATACCAACTATTATCATACTTCCAACAAAGACAGAAAATCTTCTTACATTTTTATTTGATAAATATGATGATAGAGCTACAATTAAAACAAATTTAGCAAATTCAGATGGCTGGAAATTAAACCATCCAAGTTTTATCCATCTTGAAACACCTTTTCCACCAACTAAAAGAACCAGAATAAGAAAGAACAAAATTATAAAGTAAAGGAAGACAGCACTTCTTTTCAATTCTCTGTAATTAACACCTTTCAAAAAAGATATAATTCCTGTTCCAGCCACTACCCATATACATTGTTT
>JAGGVW010000094.1 GCA_021157805.1 bacterium | reverse complement strand
TCTGTTAAGATTTTAACAAAAATAAAAATTGAAGTCAAATTTCTTTTTTATATCTTTGTTATCTCCTCAGAAGGCAGACAGAGAAAAAAATACAGAAAGTTAATCTTTATGTCGGAATTTTAGATTGAGACATAATAAATCTTTTATAAAAAGCCGCTATGTTCAATTTTTCCTCCTTCTTTTCTTCAGATTTCTCTCTCTTTTATTATATATTAGACACAATATTTTCTTACTGCTTTTATAGTTGAGCATTCAGAAAGGATAGCACCTGCCCAATATGCTTTGCGACGGAAATGTCTCAATGGATTATTTTATATAAATCTTTACTTGACACAATAGGGATTTTCCCCAATCAGGACTGAAACTATTATACCCTTTTCCTGTAAGATACCTCGTTTCTCCTGTAAAAACATCTATTATACACAATCTTGACGGGTGTATATCTGTCTTTGAAAAAACAATATGTCTGCTATCAGGTGCCCAGGATATTGCTTCTGCACCTTTTGAATTTCCAAGAAGTTTTGTTTTCCCTGTTTCTATATTATAAACTGCAATTTTAAAACCACTTTTTAAAATTACATAAGCAATATATTTTCCATCAGGAGACCATTTAGGACAAGTGGCATAAGTAGAAATATAACTTATTCTTTTTATTCCAAATCCATCTTTATCCATTATAAAAATCTGGGGACTTCCATACCTATCAGAAACAAAGGTAATTTTTTCTCCATCAGGAGAAAATGAAGGAGAACTGTCAATTCCTCTATAGTTTGTTAACTTTCTTATTATTTTCCCATCAGAGGTAGTTAAGTAAATTTCTGGATTGCCTGATTTACTGAGAACAATTCCAAGTATATTTTTATTTTCACAGGTTGCAATACAGGCATTCAATCCAGGATATTCAAAAACTGTTTCTTCCTTCCCAGTCAAAAGGTTACACCTCTCTATTTCAGGCCATCCATTTTTATATGATACAAAATAGAAACTTTTTCTGTCAGGAGACCACTTAGGGAAATTAACAAGGTAGTTAAAATTTGTTATTTGTTTTACATTTTCTCCGTCATAATCAGAAGTATATATCTGGTATTTCCCTGTTCTATCAGAAACAAAAAGAATTTTACTTCTTCCAATTCCTGCCTTTCCTGTTAGAGCAAAAATAATATCATCATTCACAGTATGAGCAAAATATCTGGGGTTTTTCAACAACTTATAATTTTTTTCAAAAAGAACCTTTTCTTCAAGATTATCAAAAACACTCACTTTAATTCTTTCTTTTTCTTTCCTTAATGAAATTATTATGTTTACAGGAAATTCATTTCTACTTTTCTCAATATCTTTTACAAACTTCTGTGCCTCAACATTAAAATACCCTGAATAATAAAGGTCTCTTCTAAAAGTATCGGAAAAACTTTTCCAGTAATTATTTTTTTCCAACTGATAAAGTAAAACTACATCTGCTTTTTGAGAGAAATTCTTTGTTATCTGAAGGAAAATATTGGGAACTGAAAAACAGGGAATAATAGTCAAAACAAGAAAGAAAAGAATTCTTCTCATCAATCCTCCTTTTTAAATTCAATCATTACATCAAGATAACTCTGTTTTATCTCTTCAGGAAAAGGTGGAATATCTTTTGTAGATTTTACAGCAAGAACTGCAGACCTGTCAAATGGAGAATATCCTGAACTTTTTTCAATCTTTAAATCTGTTATTTTTCCACTTCGGTAAATTCTGAAAGAAATGAGTGCAGAAAGTTCCCCTATTATATTTTTAAACTTCCAGTTTTCTTCAATTCTA
Source organism: bacterium (assembly GCA_021157805.1). The sequence continues at coordinate 4,117 of JAGGVW010000094.1, read as the reverse complement.
CTTTTCAGAAGTGATATATACCAAGACGGTATATCTGGTAAAAAATTAACATTTTTTAAACTTAAAGAAGTGGAATGGAGAGAAGGAATATTTATTTTTCCTATATTTACTTTCTCATTCTTTGCTAGTTTGCTGCTTTTAACCTCAATTTTACTCAAAAGTTCATTTCTGTATTTATCAATATTAAAAGAAGGAATTTCATCCTGTTTAATTTTTTCTTTATTTTCAACTTTACTTTCAATTTTCTTTTTATCAACTTTGGGTTTTTCCAATACTTTTTCCTTCACTTCTGGAATAGAAGGAATATTAAGCAATTGGACAACAAAAACTTCATTTTTATGAACGATATTAATGGATGAAACAGTCAAAAAAGTAATTCCTATAAAGTGGATGGTCAAAGATAGAAAAAAACTCTTCTTTCTTACTTTACTTTCGTAGCCAGTCCAACTTTCTCTATTTTGCATTTTTTTACAATATCAAGAACTTTTATTATATTTTTATAAGGGACATCTTTATCTCCCTTCACAATAACCGAAATCCCTGTTCCTTTTTTTGCTCTTAATTCTCTGTATAAATTTCTCAGGGTAATTTTCTTACTCCCAAGATAATAGGTATTATTTTTAGCCACAGTTATAACAATACTTTTTTTAACTTCTATTTTTGAAGGAGAAGATTCAGGTAGTTTAACTTCAATTCCCTGTTCAATCAGTGGTGCTATCATAAGAAGAATTATAACTAGAGTTAAAGCAACATCAACAAGATTTGTGATATTTATGTTTGATATTGGAAAACCACTTTTATGTTCAGTGTAATTATTCATTTTTAGCTTTTAAATAGTTAAGAATATCACCACTTAAAGAAAAAATATCATCTTTTATTCTTTCTGTCTTTTCCTGATAATAATTATAACCAACAGCAGCAGGAATTGCTACAATTAAACCTATAACAGTTGTTATAAGTGCCTCGGCAACTCCAGAAGAAACAACCCTAACAGAAGCAGAACCGGTTATTGAAATACTATTAAAAGACCTTAAAAGCCCCCAGACAGTTCCAAGAAGCCCAAGAAATGGAGCAACAGAAGCGATTGTAGCAAGAGCAGAAAGACCTATTTTCAACTTATTTGTCTCTTTTATAAATAGTTTTTCCATTTCTTTTTCATCTATTTTCCCTTTTCTCTCAATTATTTTTTCACCTTTTCTTATAAGGTTAAAGAGAGGGCACCTTAAAGAAATTATTTTCTTCCCTGAAATTATTAAATTTCCCACAATTCTATTTTTTTTCTCAATTTCTTTTAAAGAAAAATACTTTGAAAAAATAACATACCAAGAATATATTGAAAGAAAGCCAAGAACAATAATATCAATTTTCCCTGCCCAGTCAGATTGCTGCCAGGAAGAAATCAAGATATTTCCCATATTTTCACCTTTCTGATAGAATAATAATTTCTCTTATTTTACCATCTCTACTTTTTTAGTCAACCACGCGAAAACTGAAATTCAACTGAGGTAAGAAATTTTCAAATTTTTCTTTTTATATTACACAACCACATTATACCCACTGGAATAGAAAATATTTCCTGCATCCTGTAAAAATTGACAATATTACATCGTTTTAATAAAATGGGAATTATGAAAGTAATTGTTTTTGCCGGAGGAGATAGTCCAGAAAGAGATGTTTCTCTTGCTTCAGGAAAACAGGTTTATGAAGCGATGAAAAAAAGAGGGCATAATGTTATTCTTATTGACCCATCAGAAAAAAATTTTTTTAAAAAAGTTATTGAATTCAAACCCGATTGTGTATTTATTGCCCTTCATGGAGGGAAAGGAGAAAATGGAGTTATACAGGGATTTCTGGAAGCAATAAATATTCCATATACCGGGTCAGGAGTTTTATCTTCAGCAATCTGTATGAACAAAATTATAATGAAAAAGATACTTAAATTCCACAATATTCCCACACCTGCATTTGTTGTTGTTGAGAAAGACAAAATCCCTTATATTCCCTTTTCTTTTCCTGTTGTAGTAAAACCAGCAAATCTTGGCTCTACAATAGGAATAAGAATAGTAAAAGAAAAAAGATATCTGAAAAGCGCTATAGAGGAAACTTCTAAGTTTGACAGAGAAATTTTTATTGAAAAATTTATTGAAGGAAAGGAAATAACAATTGGAATACTTGGAAATGAGAATACAGAGATTTTGCCAGCAATTGAAATAAGAACAAAAAGTGGTTTTTATGACTATAAAGCAAAATACACTCCAGGAGAAAGTCAACATATCATTCCGCCACAACTTTCTGAAAAAATTATAAAAAAAGCAACTAAAATAGCAGAAAAGGTCTATAAAATTGCAAAGTGCAGTGGATTTGCAAGAATGGAAATAATGATTGATAAAAAAGGAATTCCATATATCCTTGATATAAACACAATCCCAGGTTTGACTGAAACAAGTTTATTACCAGATGCTGCTAAATATAAGGGCATAAGTTTTGAGGATTTGTGTGAAAAAATATTAAACTATGCAATTGAGAAATGGAAGATAAGACAAAAAGAAGGATAAGAGAAATTAAACAGAGAGTTTGGAGAAAAAGAAAGAAAAAAATAAAAATATTTTTTATTGTATCTCTCCTGATTATTCTGATATGTGGAGTTTATGAAATTAAAAAGGCAGCAGTAAACTTTCTCTGGCAGATTGACACCTTTAAACTAAAAAAAATTGAAGTAATTCCTGAAAAAGCAATATCCTATATAAATCCTCTCATAGAAATAGAGAAAGGGCATAGTATTCTGTTTCTTGATATAAAAAAATTAAGAGAATTGATACTTAAAATCCCTGAAGTTGAAAACTGTAAAATAAAAAAGGTATACCCTGATAAATTGCAGATTGAAGTTGTGATAAGAAAACCATTTGTCTGTATAATTGCAGGAAATAAAAAATACATAATTGATAAGAAAGGAGTTGTTGTTAAAAATGTATCTGATAGTAATTACATAATTGTTAAGGGAATAAAAGTTAACAATAGTTGTATAGATGAAAAAGATAAATGGAAATTAAAAGTTTTGGAAAATATTGAAAAATGGTATAATTTTTATGATTTAAGAAAATTTATTTCAATTAATGAAGTTGAATTTATTTCTCCAAATGAAATCATTTTAATTACTGAAAAGGGGAAAATAAAAATAAAGAAAGATGATATTAATTTACAGATAGAAAAATTATTTAATTTATTAAATCAGAAAATAGGAAAGTGGGAATATATTGATTTGCGTTTCAAAAACATTTACAAAAAATGAACGAAAATCTTATTACTGCTCTTGATATAGGAACTAACAAAATTTTTGGAATTACAGGATACTTATCTGATACAGGAATTGATGTGCTTGGAACTCATATTGAAGATTTACCAGGAAAACTTATGGTGAAAGGGAGAGTTGCAGATATAGAAGGTATTACCAATGTGCTTTTTGATGTCTTTGAGTCATTAAGTGAACAGATAAAAGAAAGAGTTAAATATGTGTCAATTGGGATTGGTGGTGGTTATGTAAAAGGAGATATTTACACAAAAAAGTTAGAAATTACTCCTATGGGAAGGGAGATAAATGAATCAGATATTCAGTTTCTCAAAAAAGAAATAAAAAACGCAATTATGGCAGGGAAAGAATCGGGAAGAAAAGTTCTAACAATACTTCCTCAAAGTTATATAATTGATGAACAAAATGTAATTACAAAATCACCAGTTGGAATGCATGGAAATATTTTAGAAATGAGAGTTCTTGCGATATCTGTTGAAATAAATCCCCTTCAGGATATTATACATTGTATTGAAAACGCCGCAGGGGAAGTTGAAAATATTTTCCCTCATTCATGGGCATCAGGAGAGGCAGTTTTGACTGAAGAAGAAAAAGAAATGGGATGTCTTTTAATAGATATTGGAAAAGGGACAACAGATATTTCAATTTATTATGGGAACACTATTATCGAAACAAAATCTTTCAGAATTGGTGGATGGAATATTGATAATGACTTATCCACTTTATTACATACACCTATTGATTTAGCCGAAGAATTGAAAAAGAATTATGGATACTGTAACTACAAAAAATTGAAAGAATCAAAAGCCC
>JAGGVW010000174.1 GCA_021157805.1 bacterium | reverse complement strand
CTTCAGATTTTTCAGGTAATCTATCTGAAATTATGAGAATATCAATATCACTGTTAACAATATTATAAGAATTTTTAATTACCGAACCGAATACTAAAACTTTTACTTCTCCTAAAAGTTGTTTTGCTTTATTTTTTATTTCAAGTGAATAATCTTTAAAATTTTCAAAAAATTTCTTTCTTTCTTCACCAATTTCTTTTAGTATTTCAATATGTGTTTTATTCAAATTTTTCTCCTGTTGTTTCTTCTAATAATTCCAAAAATTCTTTACACTTTTCCATTAAACTTTTGATATGGTTTTTACTGAAAGTTTTCGGAAAATATCTTGAGGTAAAATATGCGTCTTCAAGATTGTTGAAAAACACTTCATTTTCTGTAAAAAACTTAACCATTGCTTCTTTTTGATATACAGAATACAACTCTTTCATAAGGTTTGAAAAATAATGAGTTTTAGGCCACTCCCCAATTTTTATTCCTATTAGATATTTAACGTAGAGTTGTATTGATTGTTCAAAGTCAAAAGCAGAGAGGTTAAACCTGCCTTTTTCCAAATCTTCAACCCCCCTTTCCCAGAATTCTTTTGCTCTTTCTTTCAAAAAAGAAAAATCATTCATATTTTAATTATACCTGAAAAAGAAACTCTTTACAAATTCTAAATATTGAGGTAAACTTTAAAATGTAGAGTGGCTGAGCTCGTACCAAATGACGGAGTAAGAAGGTTAAATCTCCGGAGCGCAGGTTGGGATTTAATCCTGTAAAAAGCGCCCTTCATTGAGCCGCCACTCTACTTTTTTATCAAGAGGGTTGGATTTCCAGATTTATCTTTTAACTCTTGCCTTTCCTTCCCATACATCCCATATTTCTTCTTCGTTCAGTGGTTGAGCATAATCAGTCAGAAGTGTTACAACATAAGCACCACAAGCCCATCCAAACTGTATCCATTTTTCTTCTTCCCATCCTTTAAGAATTCCATAAAGCATTCCTCCAACAAATCCATCTCCACCACCAATCCTATCAAGAACAAAAATTTCACGGGGTTCAGATACATACCAGTTATTTCCAGCAGACATTATTGCTCCCCAAAGATGATGATTTGCAGTTATAACTTCTCTTAAAGTTGTTGCAAAGACATTAACCTGGGGAAACGACTTTTTTGCTCTTTCAATCATTCCCTTAAAACTTTCAATTTTCTCCTTTACACCTTTTCCTCCTGGCTCAGGTCCTTCAATTCCAAGAGAAAGTTGAAAGTCCTCTTCATTACCCACAAGTATATCTGCTAACTCTGCAATTTTTGTAAACGTCTCCCTCAATTCCTTTTCTCTGTTTTTCCAGAAAGAGGCACGATAATTTAAATCAAAAGAAATTTTCGTTCCGTATTTTTTGGCAATAGAAGCAATTTCAAGGCAGAACTTTCCTGTATCAGGAGAAAGAGCACCAACCAATCCTGACATATGAACAATTTTTACTCCCTCTTTTCCAAAAATCCTTTCAAGGTCAAAATCATCTGGTTTTAAGGTTCTTCCTACTTCTCCTGTTCTATCATTCCATACTTTTGGTCCCCTTGTTCCATATCCTGTATCTGCTATATTAAACTGATGTCTGTATCCCCATGGACCCCCCTGTTCAACCTCTTTTGCTTCTACATCCATTCCACGACTTCTTAAATTTTCTTTTATAAATCGTGCTATTGGACTTCCTTTGACAAAAGCAGTAAGGACTTTTACAGATAGCCCAAGATAAGAAGAAACGCTTGCAACATTTGTTTCAGCACTTGTTGCCTGCATTATGTAAAGATTACTTGTATGAACTGGTTGATTATTGAAAGGAGTAATTCTTACTCCCATACTTGTCGGAACTAATAAATCATATTTACAATTCTCTCTCACTTTCATTTTTCCCTCCATTTTATTTAACCTTTTTCAAAAATTTATATTTAAATTTTACTCATTTCTCAATAAAAGGTCAATTTTACATTTTTTAAAAAAGAAGATAAGGAACGTGAATTTGATTGAGATAAATGAAGGAAGAAAAAATTGAAAAAGTTGAGCAGAAAAAAATAGATAAAAAATTCAATCGCACAGATACTTAACTTGCCAGATACCCTGACTTTTTTGACATTTATGGAGCAAATCAGAGTGAGACAGAAATGAAACACCGTCTTGAATCAATTGCCTTCTATGTAGCGAGATTTCTTGAAAGTAAAGATTATAGAGTATTACCAATAGCAGCAAGTAATATCTGGAAATTTAAACCATATAAAGATATAGACCATCCTTTTGCACTAGACCTTGTTTATAGATATGCAGGAGTTGCAGCAGCACTGTCATAGACACACAGATTGTTACCATCCTCTTTAGAAAAATTTAGAACCAAAGAAGGGGAAATTTTATCAGAATTACAGGAGGAAAAGCACAAAATCCAATAGGTAAATTATATCCAGATTTTTTAATTTCTCATAAGGAGTTTTACCATTCATTTTATCTTCAAAATGAGGTCTACCTGTATTATACCAGTATATCCACTTCCTCCCGAAATTCAAAAATCCTTCCTCATTTTTTATCTCTAAAAGATATGGTAAATAAAATCCTTCATCATCTATCCCATGGCTTCTTTCAACTTTTCCTTGATATCCTTTTCTTCCCTTTGCACATTTTTTCAATCTCGCTCCTAATGGTCTATAATAAATCATGTCCAATTTTTCTAATTTCCCTGGGTTATCTCCTCCCCATTCCTGCCCCCCCCAGTTTTCCTGCCATAATACCTCTTCTTCTGTCTCAAACGCCCTTAAAACTCATTACCAAAATTACAAAAGATAATCCATTTGTTTGATGAATTTTATAACTATAACAT
>JAGGVW010000183.1 GCA_021157805.1 bacterium | reverse complement strand
TATATTCACATTCACGTTTCAATTAGGTTTATCTTAAACTAGTTCTCCGAAGATGTCAACTAAATGATTAAGTAGTGGCCAATCAGTCAATAAATCACAGCCAGTACGAAGAATAATTGATATTAGAAATCCTAAAGTAGGCTTACTTCTCTTTATAAAATAGTGGTAGAGAAAACTTTTATAGAGGTTAAAACCTCCAGAATTGCTTGAAAATAAAACAAAAAGCAGGGATTCTGACCCTGCTTTTTGTGAATTGCTCCGCTTAATGAAAAAGTTAGAAATTGTTTGAACCAAGAGTATAAAATTGAATTTTCTTGTTATGTAAATTTATAATGCTTTAAAATAGGAGTTTTCTTAAATTCTGCAAGTTTTAAATAGCAAAATTTTATTAAATTCTCAATTATTATCACTGTGTCTTGTAAAGCTTTGGCGGAGGTAATAAATGTCGGAGAAACAGGTTTTCTATTTTTTTCATCGTAATCAATATATAAAGAATTTTCTCTTAAGTTTCTTTTTAAATTGTCTATCATCTTGCTTTCTAAACTTAGTTTTGTGGGATTAATTTCCCCATATTCTAATTCCAGATTCTTTACTACTCTTCGTATCTTCTTTTTGTGATCATAAAAGCCTATTTCTATTAATAAAGACTTTGTTAGTTTTCTAGGATAAGAATCTTTCACCAATAAAAATTTCCCGCATTCTTCTATTGCAGTAAATAATAGAAACTGATAAAATGGCCTCAATTCTTTTCTCTTTAACATTTGTGCACTTGCTTTTTTCAGTTTAATTGCATTATCTAAAATAGCTTCTAGTAGTTCTACATATTCTCCATGAATACTCTTTGAAAATTGTAATTTTAATCTCTTCATTTTTGTAGCGCATTAATTGTTATTTCTTTATTTATTTGTCTTTTCTTAAATAACCGGGTTTTTATCTTGCTATATCTATTAAATATATGTCTTTTATTGGACACTTACGGCAATCTAGGCGAGCGCTACAAACACTCTTTCCAAAATGCTAAGATATTCTATCTAATTCACCGGAGGAGTAACCGCTTTCTTTTGATAATTTAATAATTAATCTACGGAGAATTAGTGCCTATATTAATATCCCCATACCCATAATAAAAGTCCTGTTCTGGTAATTACTTTTACCACACGAATATCATTCTTTTACTCCTCCGCTTATCTCCTATTAAGGAAACTTATGAATTTTTCCAGAATTCCTTAAATAGTTCTTCATTTTCTAATACCGGCTCATATAAGCATCGGCACCATCCAGTAGGAGCATCTGGGTTTAACTTATGCAAACAATTTTTAACGGGGAGAGGCATTTTTTCTAGAGCTTCCTCGATGGAAAAAACTTTACCTTCAAGTAATTTACAATTCTCACATGCCCTATCTCCTGTTGTAGAAATTCGCACTTTCTTAATCCCCTGTTGTTGGTATTGTAACAATTCACATTTTTGGCTCATTTGAAGAGCTAAAAAACAATCCTTTCCTTCTTCATGAAGAAAAAGAGCTTGACGAAAATAAATTTGTCTCATTGCTTCTAAATCTTTTTTCTTGGCTGCTTTTTCAAGAAATAAATTCGAAATATACCAATAAATATCACTATACGAGGGAGAGATGCCAAATTTTCTTTTTAATATTCTTCTAGCTCTATAATAATCTTTTTCAGAGAATCCCATTTGCCCAAAATCATCTCTAAGTCTTTCCCTAAAGTAAACCTCTTCCCATTCTTTTTCTATCTTTTCAGCCTCTTCTTTTGTAACAAGAATTTTTCTCTTCGAAGAAGGTCTTCTTTTGATAAATATCACTTCTTTACAATAAGGACATTTTGATTTACGTAAAGGAAATTTTGGAAGTTCCCTATGACAATAAGGACATTTAGGCTTATTAGAAATAATTTTTCGCAAAAAATCATTAAAAACCATAAAAATTTAAAATAATTTATTTAGCTTTCCGCAACCACGGCTTCCAAGGAGCGAGTTCTTTTTCCCATAATTCAGTTAAAGAAATGCTTGTCAAATCAGCGGGAATGAATTTACCAATATATAAATCTACCCACAACCAATCAATGTCAGGTATTTTTTTGATATTTGCAAGTAAATCTAAAAATTGCTGGGCATGAGAGATTTTTTCATCTAAATTAAATTTAAGGTTATGTGTAGGATCAATTTTTTGATCAAGCAATATTAATTTGTATTCTTTTGTGCATAAAAAGGTAGGTCGAATTACTTGAGAGTTGTTCTTTATTAAGTCGAACTCCTCTGGTTGTTTAATATACTCTCCTTTTTCGGGGGAGATATACCCAATCTGGAGAGTAAGAATTTTATTTTGAAAAAGTGAAGGAGAAATTCTATAATTTAAGCAATCCTCATAAAAATCGTTCCATAACCAACTGCTATCCATTATTAAAGAAGGATGGAACACATTTCGTGTAATTTCTCCCAAACCTTTCTCTACATAAAACCCACAGTATAACTTCTCTTCGTGGGGAAAGTTCGGTTCCTTTTGTAAATCACAAAAAATCTTTCCGTATTTATAAGCCGGCCATTCGTTAGAGGGAATTAACCACCATATCGTTTTATCTGGGTTAAAACGGTTAAAGGGACGGGCCACAAGATTTATGTCCGCAATCTCTTTTATTTTATATGCTAATATTCTTGCATTTTGAGACATAAATTAATTGATTAACTGTTCACTTAATACGGGTTGTTTAACTGGGATAAGTAACCAGCTATGAAATCATTTTTCCAATTCGGCATCCAGTTTGGATTTAAATCCTGAGAATATACCTCTCCTTAATACCCCAAAGAAATTATCAAAATCTGTTGGTGTTAGAAAACTGAAATAATAAATCTGTTCATTTTGCAAATTGTTTAACCTCTGGAAGTGATCTACTGCATATCTGTATTTAGCTCTTGTTTCCTTACCTAAGTCCCCATTTTCCTTTATTTTGTTGATTAAAGCATCTTCCTTGATCTCTATTACTATTATCTTATTGCCAACTTTTATAAAGAAATCTGGGTTAAATTTTCCCTGCTTTGGATGTTCCCCTTTCCTCCATGAATAATCTATACTATAAAAACCAGTATCTCTTGATTTTATCCATGCATCAATTAAATCTGCATTGGCTATTAACTTCTCAACAAACTTTCTTTCTGGTTCAGAGTGGGTAAATACAACATTTAAAGGTGTCTTAAAATTAAATTTGTTCCTCACTTCTTTAATAGCCATTCTGGGAAGTGTTTCGTCTTCTATCAACTCCTTAAGAACCGCTATATCCTCTTCCAAACTTTTATTCAAAGAATCTTCATCAAAAAATACAGAAGCTCCTCTACGAAAAGAACCAATTCCTAAAGAAGTTTTCTTTAAATCCTTAGTAGAGAGTTTCTTTAACTCCTCAGCCTCTATCTCAAACCTTAAGGTTTTTGCTCTTTTCCTCTTAATTACACCAAAAGCCTGTAATGCCTTTCTGTAATTCTCCTCGGTTATTGTATCTTCATTCCAATCAATTTTATCTAAGGAATTCTTAAGTATTTCTTTTATTCTTTCCTTTGTAAATTCCTTAGAGTAAGTGGTTCCTTCTTCTACATCAAATACCTTTAATCTATTCCAAATTTCCTGAACTACCTCATCTATTGAATACATTTTATAAGTTATATAAGTTGCTTTCTTCTCTCTAACACCTGTTAAAGCTCTTTCATAAACTGTTTCTTTTTCTACTCCTTCAAGTTGCGAAGAAAAAGTTATATATCCTTTCTTAAGTAATTCATAAGGCTCTTCCTGTGGAAATTCCTCTTCTATTTCCTTCTTTTTATACTCAATCTGATAAATCTCAAAATTGGAATCTCTTTCTTTTTCTATGGGATAAGAATACAATCTTTTTTCGATCTCCATTACCTCTTCTACCAAGTGCTTAATATTTCTTGCCCAATTATCATGATTGAAAACAGTAACTACTGGTTGTTCTCCTTTATACTCTGCTGGTATCCTCAATCCTCTACCCAATACTTGAGCAATTAGAAGTTTTGAGTTAAAAGCTCTTTCTTCATGAGGCACAATCTGGAAAACATTTTTTACATCCCATCCTTCTGTAAGCATACTGACAGAGGTAATCCACTCCACAGGATTATCTTTTTCATCCACTCTATCTAATTTCAATACATTTTCTTTATGATCAGGTGATGATGTTACTATTAAAACTTTTTTCTCAGCTTCAGATTTTGGAATATTTTCTTTTTCAGCAATAAAACTAATCCACTTCTCAGTTAATCTTTTACAGGCAGAAATATTTTTTGTAACAATAATTGTAAGAGGCTTTATTTTTCTATATCTCATCTTGTTTTCCAAGTGGTTATCATAAATCTTCTGAAACTTCTCATCTTCTCCACCGGGACTATCTTCTGCAACATACCTTATAGTTTTAATTGTTCTTTCCTCTATTGCCTGCCTTAAAGAATATCTATAAACAACATCGGTAAAATAATCATTGCCAATATAAGCCGTTCCTGTTGCTCCAACTATATATTTAAAATTATATTTCTTATCTAACAAAAATTCCTTCCATTTCTTTATTGCCTGATCTCTGCCCGGCGGATTATAGGCATGGTGAACCTCATCGTTTAAGACAAGTGTAGTTTCACCTCTACCGGTTAAACTATCTTGAACAGAAGATTTAACATACTCATAAACTGCATGAATATTCTCAATACAAATATCACCTGCTCTGATTGTTTCGGTAGCATTTATAATTCTTGGATTTCTTATTTTTGCATCTTCTGGGATAAGTCTTAATAAATCTGTATCTGCTGATAGTTGTTTGAATTTTTCTATTAATCCTTTTTCAATAGTCGTAGAAGGAGCCAGTACCAAAACCCTATCCACTACACCCTCAGCAAGCATAATCCTTGCAATTCCATATAAAACATAACTTTTACCCGTTCCTGTTGCTAAATCTATTGTGCAGGAAAGTTTATCAGGAAGTTGTAAGTGTCTTTCAAAGTCAAAAAAGGTGGGATAAAGCTCCCTTAAATTTGGATTTTGATTGTAATTTTCCTCTGCTAACTCTCTTAAATTTCTATATCTCCCACCCAGAAGATATCTTAAGAGAGTCCTTATAGCCTCTTTTTGAAATTCCCTTGTCCCACACAAAGCATCCAAAAACGCTTCATATTTGGAAATATCAAACCTTGCCGGATCTATATTTTCCGATACTTTTAAAACTAAATCACTTGCTTTTATGGTAAATATTTCAGGCATGATTATTTCTCAAATTTTACAGTAAGATTTCCTTCTAAATTGTGGTTTTTATTTATTTTATAAACTCCATTTATTATTAAATGACCTTGATAATCTTGGTTTGCATATCTACCTCCAATTAATCTCTTTTCACCTAATAATGTCCAAAATATCCCATAATTGTTTTCTTTTAAAAATTCGCATAAGAAATTTTTCTTGATAAGCAATGCTGAAAGAAAATTTTCTTCAAATATTTTTGTCGGTAAGCAAACAAGCTCATCTTTGTCATTAAACCACCTACCATCAACATATTTTTGCTTTATCTTCAATTTATTTACAAGCCATTTACAGGGTAGTTTAACAGTTACAGCACCGTCGTGGGAGCAGTCATAAATGAACTCATTTAAATAAATATCATCTGTAACAACGATTGGAGAAGGTAAAGATCGGTTCTCCCCCCAAATTTCATCAATCCAAGTATTATAATTGTTTCTTAAGTTTTCAAACACTACTGAGTTTGGATATTCTCCTAAAAATATTTCATAAAATTCATGAGATTCTGGCATCCATCTGCCCCAAAAGTTTTGTTCTTTACTCCATTTAAAAATTTTATCAAGGCCTTCCTTTTTTACTATATAACTTTTCACCCAGTACCAAAGCTCTCTAAAAGGTATTTCATATTTTTCATATTCTGGTGGAGTTTTCTCTTCCCATTTTATGAAACCTTCTAATATTAGCCATTCTTGACTATTGTCATCTTTAATTTGAATAATATGTTTGGGGGCTGGTAAATCTTTTTTTGTTTTTAACCACTTTAAAGTATTTTTTTCAACATTCCAAGCATTATAGCTCTGTATTTTTGCCTTCCACAAGTTTATTGATAAAGACTTTTTTAGGTGATCATCGTTACTTATAAGAAAAGTAGGATCTATATCTCTCACATACGGTTCCCACGGACCAATGTATTTCTTATATTCTTTAGCCCAAAAATCTTTCTTTAAAGGGGATTTATCAGAAACTAGTGCTAAAATTTTATGAAAAGCAATCCACTGATATTTTTTTCCTATCCTCTCAGGTTTATGTGCTTCTCTTCCACGATTAAAATAATAATCCAGATACCTATCAAATCTTCCATGAAGTTCTACATTATATCCTAAATCCTTAAAAACCATTTCTACTGCTAAATTACTTAATTGTTGAATTGATACCTTTCCTGTATCCCACCTTTGAAGTGCATTTTGAAATTTATATCTTCCGAAATCCCCGTACATTCCAATAGTAGAATGTTCAGGTTGTATTGAATAAATTATAGAATTTTGACTCCAAAAATATTTCTTAAAATCTTTAGAATTATAATCAAATTCATATTTCTTTATTTCATCATCTGATGGAATATGTTTTGGCCAATTGCTTTTGTAAGGTGGATTGACTTTAGTTTTGTCAAGTTTAAGATTTATACTTCTCCTTAGAGCAACTTCAATTATTCCACGTGCATAGTCTCTAAGTAGTATATGAACAGGTGGTTTGTCATCTCTGAAAATATTGTCATAAGTCCATTTAGCTATTTTCTTAATATTTTCTAAATCGTCTTGATTCCTTAAAACACAACCGTAAGCCACAACAAATAATCTTTCCAATACATAAATATCATTTAAATTTTTAAATTTTTCTAAGAGTTTTGGAATTAAATGTAGCCTATATTGAAGCAAAGAAACTAATGCTTTTGTAGATTTATCACGGATAAATCTATTTGGTGTAGTTAAAAACCAAGCAAGAGCAGTGGAGGTTAAGAAAATAGAAGTATCATTTACATGTGATTTATCATAATCTGACCAAGCCCACTCAATTATTCTTTCGACAGAATCTCTTCTCCCATATTGAAAATGAAGAAAAGTAGACCACCAAGCATCTCTTTTTGGCATTGAAAAGTTTTCTAAATGTTTATGCAAGAACTCAGCATTTAAAGGATGATCAGGAACCGAAGTAATACTTAGTAAAGCATCCAATAATTTATAAGTAAACTCAGGATAAATAAAATAACTTTCGTTTTTTTCATTTTCTTTTAAAACTGAATCCATTACATTCTTTTTTAGAAAGGATGAAATTTTATTAATAGTTTTTTTAGAAAAAGCCCTTGACTTTCTCCAGATTATACTTTCGATGAAAGCGTCATATATGTAATGTGAGCTCTTAAGATAAGGAACAACTTCAAAAATCTCTTTTCCCTTAAACCACTCAGGACATTGAATAGCTAATGCTTCAACGAGTCCGTAATTCCATTTTAGCAGATTTGCTATTTGAGTATTTTCCTCAAAAAATTCTTCAGGTTTTTTGTGTTCAGATTTACACTTTTTTAAGAGATATCTGATAATTAGGTGATCACTAAATTTATTAAAAGGAAACTTATAATCATAACCATCGATTTTTTTAAAATCTTTAGAGTATCTAGGGACTTTTACAAGTAATAGATTTCTATCCAATTCTTTGATAAATTCATTAACTTCTATATTCGAGTAAGCGGATTTAATAATTTCAAAGAGTTTTTCTTGAGTTATTCTATCCGTATTATGGTTTATCATTTCTTCAGCGACTTTCTCAATAACCTTATCCCAAATATTCTTTTTTGGAGAATGGGGAATATTAAATTTGGTTTCTATCTTTTTAGCTACATTATCAACAAATTTTTCAAATATATATGTAGAACCTTCCTGTCCTCTGAATATTTCTTTTTTCTTTTTCGTTCTATTCTTTTCTCCTTCTTTTAAAGCCTTACAAAAAAGAAACAAAAATAAAGGATTTTGAAATTCAGGAGTTAACAAGGGTACTTCAGGAAGAGGTAAAGAAAATTCTCTGAAAAATTTTGTCACAGCTTCCCATTCTCTAAAATTAAACCCTCTATGCTTCTCTTCAATAAATATCTTCTTTACCTCTTCTGTAAAAACTTCCTGTTCAAACCCACTTCGTACACTAACAACCAACGCAATATTTTTATATTTTTTTATTTCTCGAATCACTTTTTTTAAATTTTTCTTCCAAAAAGCTGGTGGAGCCGATTCGTTCAAAGCATCTATGATTAGTAAAGCTCTGCATTTTGAAATGGAACCTGCTGCGTCTAGCAAACCTAAAAATTTTCCTTTTGAATTTATTTCTGAAGGTAATTTAAGTTGACCTATAATTTGGTGCCAAACATCAATCCCATTTTTAAAAAACTCACCAAAAACTAAAACAGCCGGCAAGCCTTCCTTTATTCTATTCTCTACTACATCACACAACAAATGAGTTTTACCAATCCCTGCTTCGCCTGTAAGTAACAAAAAGGGTTGATTTGATAATTTTCCTTTAATACTTGAAGCAAGTCCAATAAAATAATCTAACTCTTTCCGCAGCTTAAAAAGATAATGTATATTTCCTTCTATTTTTTCTTTCAAAGAATCTTTTTTATTATTCTCTTTTAATTTAGATCTTTGATTTTCTAATTCTGCAATCAAGTCTAAAACTAGTTTTTCAACTTCCTGCAATTTTTTGTTTAACTTATCCCATGGTATTTTCGTAGTATCATATTCTCTTATCTTTACTAAAATTTCAAATATAGTATCCAATCCTTTCTTAATTTTCTTATATAGATTCTGGGATTTTTTATCACTCAATTTAGAAATGTATCTGGACTTTCTTTTTAAATTTCCATAATGTTTTTGGATTTCAACATAAAATTTGGAGGTTCGGCTAATCCCTTCAAATATTTCTGCAATTGGAAGATCTACATTTAAGTGTGGAGTATATCGTTCTCCTGCTTTTTGCTTAATATCCTTAAGATGTTTTTGCTGCCAAGTTTTGTTTATAGATGTGTTCATACTCCGCTTCACTTCAACTTAAAATTCTTCTTCCCTTTTATCTCTCTCCTCTCATTTCCAAAAACATCCATATAAATTATCATCTTTTGATCTGTTAATTTTTCTACAGGAAATCTAATCTCATAATCATTTTTCTCCAAATCAGAAGCAAACCATTTGTCGTCCATATCAAAATATTCTCCGTTATAATCATAATCAATCATTACC
>JAGGVW010000028.1 GCA_021157805.1 bacterium | reverse complement strand
ATTTAAAATCTGTTTTATTTTCTCCGGAAATTTAGCAGGGTCTGCTGTCTGTAAAACAACTGTACAGTCATCAATTTTACTTTTTTCATAACTTTTAATTCCAACTGCTGTATGTGGTTCAATAATCACTTTATACTTTTCATAAAAATTTTTTATTGTCTCATCAACTTCTTCATCTGTTATTGAAAAAGAAATAAAATCATCTCTTAACTTTTCCATATCGGGTCTTCTTTTTAACACTCCATATTTCACTACGTTTCCTTTTTCATCTCTCTCGTCCATTATCCATCCACCATAAAAATCAACAAGTCGGGCAAAATTGCTTGGATGTCCAACATTCATAGCATTTGAACTACATTTCTTTGATGGAATTACCGGTTTGTACTCCCCTGTTTTTAAAAATTCTGGGAATTCATTGTTTTCATTAACAGCAACAATAAATTTTTTTACAGGTAAGCCCATTTTTTTCGCTAAAACTCCCCCCATAAGATTTCCAAAATTTCCACTTGGAACAGAAAAAACAATCTCTTTTTCAAAGTTCAACCATCCGTAAAAATAATATACTATTTGAGGAAGTAATCTTCCTATATTTATTGAGTTAGCAGAAGTTAAATTTAAAGAAGAAAGAGATTGGTCATTAAAGGCAATCTTAACAAAATTCTGACAATCATCAAATTTCCCTTTAATACCAATCGCAATTATATTTTCTCCAAGGGTTGTCATCTGTTTTCTCTGTCTTTCTGAAACTTCTTCAAAAGGGAAAAGTACCACAACTTTTATATTTTCTTTTCTGTAAAAAGCATTTGCAACTGCTCCACCAGTATCTCCAGAAGTGGCAACAAGAACAGTTAATTTTTTATTTTCCTTACTTGCAAAAAACTCCATTAACTTTGCCATCATTCTTGCAGCAAAATCCTTAAAAGAACAGGTGGAACCTTTATCAAGATGGAGTATATAAAGTTTTTCTTTTTCAATCTCAACGAGTGGAACCTTAAAGTTATAGACCTTTTTACATATCTCGTAAAGTTTTTCCCCATCTATTTCATTTTTCAGAAATTTATAAAGAATAGAAAAAGCAAATTCAAAATATAGTTTCCCTTTTAAGTTCTTTATTTCTTCAATTTTAACTTCAGGGATATAAGTTGGAACATAAAGACCATAATCAGGGGGTTGTCCTGTCAGAAGTGCCTTTTTAAAATCTACAAGAGGTGATTTTCCATTTGTGCTTCTATAAAATATCTTTTCCATTTCATTCTTCAACTCTTATAACAACTGTTGGTTTTTTAATTATATCAAGTTTATTTATCTCATTTATTGCTTTTTCAACATTTTTTTCAATCGCCTTATGAGTTAACATAACAATAGGAACTGCTTTATGAGGATTTTCTCCTTTCTGAATTACTGAAAAAATACTTATATTATTTTCTCCAAGAATTTTAGAAATTTTTGCAAGAACACCTGGTTTATCAATAGCAGTAAATCTGAAATAATATTTCGTTTCAATCTCTTTGAATGGTAAAATTTCAATTTCTTTCCCTGTATAAAATATATCACCTGTTTTCCCGCCACTTACTATTCTTCTTGAAACATCCACTACATCAGCGATAACAGAACTTGCTGCTGCATAACTTCCCGCTCCCTCTCCATAAAGAATTGACCTGCCAATCATATCTCCCTCAAAATATATTCCATTGTAAACACCTTCAACAAGTGATAATGGATGGTCTTTTGGTATTAAAACGGGATGAACTCTTAACTCAAGTTTTCTTCTATGTATTTTTGATATTCCAAACAATTTAACTCTGTATCCAAACTCATCAGCAAACCTTATATCTTCAATATCAATTTTATCAATGCCTTCTGTTTTTATTTTCTTCCAGTTAATCCATGTATTAAAAGCAAATGTTGAAAGAATGGCAAGTTTATGTGCTGTGTCTATACCCATAATATCAAGAGTTGGGTCTGCTTCAGCATATCCATTTATCTGTGCCTTCTTCAAAGCATTTTTATAGTTAATACCTTCATAATACATTTTTGACAGTATGTAGTTAGTTGTTCCATTGAGAATTCCCATTATTGCTGTAATCTTATTTCCTGTAAAACTTTCTTTCAAAACTTTTATAACAGGTATTGCTCCTCCAACGCTTGCTTCAAATAATAAATGAACTCCTTTTTCTTCTGCTTTTTTTATTAACTCTTTACCTTTTTCAGAAATCACTGCTTTATTGGCAGTAACAACACTCTTCCCATTTTCTATTGCTTTTTTTATAAACTGGTAAGCAGGATTAACTCCACCTATAAGTTCAACAAAAACATCTATTTTTGGGTCTGTAATTATATCATCAACAGATGAAACAAATTTATCAGGTAATAATTTCCTTTTATTTTTATCTTTATCATATATTTTACTTACAGTTAAATTTATCCCTGTTTTCTTCCTTATTTCATTCTTCTTTTTGATTATTTCTTTCAAGAAAGCAACACCAACAGTTCCACATCCAACAAGACCGATTTTTATTTCAGGAGTTTTCATTTTAGTAAAGGGAAGACGGAATTGTCCTTTCTTTAAATTTTTTCCAGGCAAAAAAGGTATCTTTTTCTATATCTGCAATTCTTTTTTCTCTTTCTAAATCAGGTTTTATATTTTTCTTTTTTCTTAATTGTTTTGCTTTGTAAAGATAATCCTTGCTTGAAAAATAGTTTAGAATTGGGTTTTTACCTTCCTTACTTTCTTTTGCGTATTTTTCTGACATTGAAAGCAAGACAATGTATTCATTTTGAAATGTTTTATCATATATTTTTTTCTTCAATTTTATTAAGTCATTCCATGAAGGAATTTTTAAAACTTCTTTTCTTACATAAAAATAATTAAATATATTTTCATTTGCTTTTTGAAGTTCTTTTAACTTTTTTATATATTTTGCAACCTCTACTTGATGAAGAATCTTATTAATTTCACCTGTATCAAAATTATATTCTTTTGCAAGAGCAATTGCTTTTTCTGCCAATTCTTTTACCTTTTTATAATTACCTTCTTTAAAAAACTTTTTCATTTCTTCAATCAACGCAAGATATTCTTTTTTCTTTTCTTCAAGAAGTTGCCGTTCCTTTTCTCTTTGAATTTCTTCCTGTCTTCTTTTTTCTTCTTCAGCAAGTTTCCTCTTTTTTTCTTCAGTATATTTCTGCCAGTAAATAAATCCCCCTGCAAGAATAATTATTATAATCAGAGGAATAATAAGTTTTTTCAGTGCTTTTACAATTTTACTCAATACTTTTTTCATCTATAGCACCTTTTTAAATTCCTTTATACTTTTTTCAACATCTTCAATTTTACCATAAATCAATTTTTTCAACAAATAACTTCCAACAATTATTCCATCCACATAACTTTTTATCTTTCTTATCTGAGAAGAACTTGATATTCCAAAACCTGCTGCAAAAGGAATATCTTTTATTTTCTTATATTTTTCAATAATACTGAACATCTCATAATCAAACTTCTTCTTTGTGCCAGTAACTCCTGCAATTGTTATAAAATAAACAAATCCATCTGAATTTTTCACGATATTTTTTCCTCTTTCAAATGGAGTAAAAGGAGTTAAAAAATTTATTAAAAAAATTCCCTTTTTCATCAGAAATTTTTTCAAATGATACGACTCTTCAAAAGGAAGGTCTGGAACAATTAACCCTGAGATACCAACTTCTTCTGCTTTTTGAGTGAATTTTTCCAATCCATATTTGTATACAGGATTATAATAAGTCATTAAAAGGTATGGAACAGAGATACTTTTTTTCAATATTCTACAAAGAGAAAAAACTCTCTCAAGATTCATCCCTTTTTCTAATGCAACATTTGAAGTATGCTGAATTATTGGACCATCTGCAATAGGGTCTGAAAAAGGAACTCCTATTTCCACTATATCAACACCTGCTTTTACACTTCTTAAAATTACTTTTATTGATGTTTCAAAATCAGGGAAACCGGCAGTAAAATATCCTATGAGTGCTTTTCTATTCTCTTTTTTTAACTGATTGAATTTTTCTTCAATTCTGTTCATTTCACTCCTTCAATTTTTGCTACTTCAACAACATCTTTATCACCTCGTCCAGAAAGGCATAAAACTACAACATCAGTTTTCTTAAATTTTTTCTTATTTTTTATAAGATATCCAATTGCATGAGATGGTTCAAGAGCAGGAATTATACCTTCAAGTTCACTTAATTTATGAAAGCCATTTAAGGCATCTCTATCAGTAGCATAAACATATTCTGCTCTTCCTGTTTCTTTATAAAAAGAGTGTTCAGGACCAACTCCAGGATAATCAAGACCTGCTGAAACAGAATGAGTTGGATGAATCTGTCCATATTTATCCTCTAAAATGTATGTAAAACTGCCATGTAAAATCCCTTTACTTCCTTTACATAAAGTAGCAGCATGCTTATTTGTATTTATTCCTTTTCCTCCTGCCTCCACTCCTATAAATTTAACATTTTTATTTTTGTAGAATGGGTGGAATAATCCAATACTATTGCTTCCACCCCCAACACAGGCAACGAGATAATCAGGCAATTTCCCTTCTTTTTTCATTATCTGTCTTTTTGTCTCTTTCCCTATTATTGACTGAAAATTTCTGACAATTAAAGGGTAAGGATAAGGTCCAACAACAGAACCAATTACATAATGAGTTGTTTTAAAGTTTGCAATCCAGTCCCTCATTGCTTCATTTATAGCATCTTTTAAAGTCATACTCCCGGAACCCACAGGAATTACATCTGCACCAAGTAATTTCATTCTGTAAACATTGAGTCTCTGTCTCTCCATATCTACTCTTCCCATATAAACATAACATTTCATATTTAAAAGAGCACAGGCAGTTGCCGTTGCAACACCATGCTGTCCTGCCCCTGTTTCTGCT
>JAGGVW010000033.1 GCA_021157805.1 bacterium | reverse complement strand
ATAAAGGGGTGTGTATTTGATTTCTATTACAATATGAATGAACTTTATAGTATTGCAGACATTGTCATTTCCAGAGCAGGAGCAGGGACAATTTCAGAAATAAATTACTGGCAAATACCCTCAATTTTAATTCCATATCCGTATGCTGGAGGACATCAGTTTTTTAATGCAGAATTTATAAGAAGAAAAAATGCCTGTTTCCTTTTAAAACAAAAAGAAGAAATTATTTATAACTTTCCTTTTTACTTTGAAAAATTTATGGAGAATTACGAAAAAATAAAAACAGAAATGAAAAAAATAAAACTTTATGATGAAGGGAAAATTGCAAAAATTATAAGTGGAGATATTGATGGGAAAAAGTGATATTTTTAAAAAAGCAAAAAGAGTTCACATTATTGGAATAGGAGGGATAGGGACAAGTGGACTTGCTTATCTTCTATTACAGGAAGGGAAAATTATTTCTGGTTCAGATACAAATCTTACTCAAATAACCAGGACACTTGAAAAAAAAGGTATTAAAGTGTTTTCTCCACAAAGAGAAAAAAATATAAAAAAAGATGTTAACCTTGTTATTTATTCCCAGGCAATTCTTCCAGATAATCCTGAATATAGAAAAGCACAACAACTAAAAATTCCACTTTTAAGTTATCCTGAAGGAGTTGGAGAAATAATGAGAAGTAAAAGAGGTATTGCAATTGCAGGAACTCATGGGAAAACAACAACATCTGCTCTTATTACCTACCTGCTTAAAAAAAATAAATTTTCTCCTTCATTCCTTATAGGTGGTCAGATTATAGGTCTTGGAAATTCAGATGCTGGTAAGGGGAATTTTCTTGTTGTTGAGGCATGTGAGTATAAAAAATCATTTCTTAATTATTTTCCAGAGATTGCAGTTATAACAAGTATTGAAAAAGACCACCTTGATTATTACAAAAACTTAAAAGAGATTAAAAAGGCGTTTTATGAATTTGCTGAAAATACAAAAAAAGATGGTTTTATTGTTTACTGTAAAGATAATGAAAATGTAGTAGATGTTATTGAAAGAGTTGATAGAGAAAAAATTTCATATGGATTGAAAAGAGGGGATTTTACAGGAAGAAATATTGTAATGAAAAATGAAAAAACAGAATTTGACTGTTATTTCAAGAATAAAAAATTATCCCATATAAAAATGAAAATATGGGGAAAACATAATGTTTTAAATACTCTTGCCTGTATTTCTGTTGGAAAAATTTTAGGAATTGAGATTAAGAAAATAAAGGAGGCAATTGAGACATTTCCTGGTGTTAGAAGAAGATGTGAAATTGTTGGGAAGGAAAAAGGAATTTTAATAATTGATGATTACGGACATCATCCAACAGAAATAAAAGCAACACTATCCAGTTTGAAATCAGTTTTCCCAAAAAGAAAATTGATTGTTGTTTTCCAGCCTCATCAATATAGCAGAACAAGATTTTTTTTAAAGGATTTTGCCTCTTCCTTTACCAGAGCTGACAAAGTTGTTGTTCCTGATATTTATTTTGTAAGGGATTCCTTGAAGGAGAAAAAACTTGTGAATGCTGAAATTCTTGTTGATAGAATAAGGAAAAATGGGAAAGAAGCCCTTTATCTACCTACTTTTGATGAAATAGTTGAATATTTAATGGAAGTTTTAAGAAAAAATGATATTGTATTGACACTTGGAGCAGGTCCTGTTGACTGGGTAGCAAAACGACTTTTGAAAAGGTTGAGAGAAAAATGAAAGAATTATTTTATCATGGGATGAAATTCTGAAAAGAAGTAAAATTTTTTTGCAAATGAGTTTAAAAATAGGTTAAAATATAAAAGATTTGTATTGATGTCCTATTTGAACGAAAAAAAAAGATGGAAAATTTGTGCAGTTGTAGTAAAAGGAATTTAACAATGAGTGCTGGTAAAAAGAGATTTTACTCAGGAGATTGTTCTAAAGTTTACAGGAAAATAGAAATTGTTGATTCCAGAAATTTTTATGAAAAATGAAAAAGATTAATTTATTTTCGGAGATTTTCTTTATTTTCTTTTTTGCTTCTTTTTTATTTTCATATCAAATAGATACCAGAGCGATAAAATATGGAACTGAAAGAGAGAAAATAAATTTTATTCAAAAAGTTTTTAATACTGGTGATAGAACATATCTTCCAGAAATTGCGGAACTTCTTGATGATGGTAGTGATGAAGTAAGAAGTAAAGCAGCATATACTCTTTTTAAAATAGGAGATTCAACCTGTGTAGATTATTATAAAAAGGGATTGAAAGACAACTACTGGCAGGTTAGATATTATTCAATAAAAGGACTTGTTAAATTTGCAACAGGGAAAGAACTTGATGAATTTAATAAAGCACTTGATGACTCTTACTGGCAGATAAGATATTATGCTGCATCAGGGATTGGTAAATATGGGAATGAAAATTCAGTTGGTGTTCTTGTAAACCATATAAATGATAACAATGAAAAAGTAAAAGAAGAAATTCTCTGGGCTTTAATAAAGTTAATGTGGAAACCTGAAAGTAGGGAAAAGTTTAAAACACTTTCTGATTCAAAAGTAGAAAATATTTTTAACTTCTTAAAAGGAACAAATATTAATTTAAAAATAAGAACAATATGGCTTATTGAAGCAACAGGTGATAAAAGAGGTGTTCCTTATCTTATTTCTGCTCTTGATGATGTAAATGATGAAGTAAAAATAAGAAGTGTCTGGGCACTTGAAAAATTAAAAGCAACAGAATCGGCTGATGAAATAAGTGGACTTTTAGCAAAATCTTCAGTAAAAGTGAAAATAGAAAGCATAAAAACACTTGTGAGAATGAAAACAGAGGAAGGAATTAAAGGTATTGTAAAAGGATTGAAAGACCCGGATGAATCTGTAAAAATATATTCTCTATGGGCTCTTGAAAAGTTCAAAAATATTTCAACATATCCAGAAATTGTTAATTGTCTTAATGATAATTCTCCATCAGTTAGAGAATATGCTTATAAAATAATTGAGGAAATTAAAGACCCTGTTTTTATTCCAATTTTAGAAAAGTTTATTGATAACGATAATAATTCAATAAACTCCCGTCTTATTGCTTTAAATCTTCTTGGGAAAATTGGTGATGAAAGTGTAAAAAACTATCTTATTGAGAAAACTAAAATCCCTGAACCATTAATAAGATATGGAGCAATTGTTTCCTTTTCATATCTTGACAAATTTGATAATGATTATCTGGAAATACTTT
>JAGGVW010000188.1 GCA_021157805.1 bacterium | reverse complement strand
TTAACCAGGGCATCATACCTCTCATTTTCTCACCAATTTTTTCAATAAGATGCTCTCTTGCCTGCTTTTTTAATGCATTATAGACAGGTCTGCCAACTTGATTTTCAAGTATCCATTCTCTTGCAAATTCACCTGTTTGTATTTCTTTTAAAATATCTTTCATCTCTTCTTTTACAATCTCTCCGACAACTCTCGGACCTCTTGTCATATCTCCATATTCAGCAGTATCACTTATAACATCTCTCATCCCCTGAATACCTCGTTCAATTATTAAATCAACAATCAATTTCAATTCGTGGCAGGTCTCATAATATGCAAGTTCCGGTTGATACCCCGCTTCAACCAGTGTCTCAAAAGCATATTTTATTAACTGGGTTACTCCACCACATAAAACTGCTTGTTCTCCAAAAAGGTCTGTTTCTTTTTCTTCTTTAAATGTTGTCTCAACCACTCCACATCTTGTTCCTCCAAGTGCTTTTGCATACGCAAGACCAATTTTTAAAGCATTACCTGTTGGATTTTGGTAAACAGCAACAAGACAGGGAACTCCCTGTCCCTGTTCAAACTGTTCTCTAACAAGGTCTCCAGGTCCCTTTGGCGCAACCATATAAACATCAATATTTTCAGGTGGAACAATCTGATTGAAGTGAATTGAAAATCCATGAGCAAATCCCATTGCCTGCCCATCTTTTAAATTCGGTTCTATAAAATCCTTGTAAACAGATGGCTGGACATTATCCTGAACAAGCATCATAAAAACATCGCATTCTTTCACAAGTGTGGCTGCGTCAACTGGTTTAAAGTTATCTTTAACTGCTTTTTCATAGTTAGAAGTCCCTTCAAGTTCACTAACAATAACAGCAAGTCCGCTATCTCTTAAATTCAAAGCATGTGCTCTTCCCTGACTTCCATATCCAATTATCCCAACTTTTTTTCCTTTCAATGTATTTAAATCAGCATCCTTGTCATAATAAATTTTTGCCATTTTTTCCCCCTGTCTTAAAAAAATTATTTTTTCCCGAATTCTCTTGAAATTGCAATTTTCCCTGTTCTTATAAGTTCTTTTATTCCAAACGGTTTTATAAGGTCAAGCAGAGCATTAATTTTCATCCCGCTTCCTACTGCCTCAATTGTCAGTGTTTTCTTCCCCACATCAACTATTTTTGCTCTGAAAATCTCCACAAGCTGCATTACTTCCTGCCTTTCATTAAAATTTCCAGTTGAAACTTTTATAAGAGCAAGTTCTCTCTCTATAAAATCTTCTCCTGTTAAATCCTGAACCTTTATTACATCTATTAACTTATTTAATTGTTTATAAATCTGTTCAAGAATTTTATCATCACCTTTAACCACAATTGTCATTCTTGAAACACTCGGGTCATCTGTTTCTCCAACAGATAAACTATCAATGTTATATCCCCTTGCTGAAAAAAGACCCGCTATTCTGGAAAGAACTCCAAATCTATTCTCAACAGTTACTGAAATGATATGTGGCTTAAAATTACTATTTTTATTTTTCATATTCTCACCTTCTATGCTATTCCTTCAAGCATCTGGTCAAGAGAAGCACCTGCTGGAACCATTGGAAAAACATTTTCCTCTGGCTCAATTCTACAATCAACAATAACAGGTCTTTCTTTTTCTTCAAGTACTTTTTTAATTATTTTATCAAACTCACCTTTTGTTGTAACTCTATATCCAATTGCTCCAAAACTTTCAGCAAGTTTAACAAAGTCAGGCTGTCCATTGGCAAGAGATGTGAAAGCATATCTCCTTTTATAAAATAACTGTTGCCACTGTCTTACCATACCAAGATATCCATTATTCAGAATAATTATTTTTACAGGAATCTTATAATAAACAGCGGTAGCAAGTTCCTGTATATTCATCTGAATACTTCCATCACCTGCAATATCAATAACTGTTTTATCTGGATTTGCCACCTGTGCACCTATAGCAGCAGGAAAACCAAATCCCATTGTCCCAAGTCCACCAGATGTTATAAGTGTTCTTGGCTTTTTAAACCTATAAAATTGAGCAGTCCACATCTGATTTTGTCCCACCTCTGTTGCAATAATTGCATCCCCTTTTGTTAACTCAGATATTTTTTCTATAACATATTGTGGTTTAAAACCATTTTTATCATATTTAAGTGGATAATCCTTTTTCCATTTTTTTATTTTTCTCTGCCATGACTGGAAATCAAGTTTTTTTGCCTTTTCAAGAAGTTTCTTTAAAACATTTTTAGCATCTCCTACAATAGGAATATCAACTTTTACATTTTTACTTATTGCAGAAGGGTCTATATCAATATGAATTATTTTTGCATTGGGAGCAAAATTTTCAATTTTTCCTGTAATTCTATCATCAAACCTACAGCCAACTGAAATAATTAAGTCAGATTCCACAATTGCATAATTAGCATATTTTGTTCCGTGCATACCAGGCATTCCCAGAGAAAGAGGATGTTCAACATCCAAACTGCCAAGTCCCATAAGTGTAAAAGTAACAGGAATTTCTGTTATCTCCACAAACTTTTTCAATTCATTGCTCGCATTTGAACTTATAACTCCACCCCCTGCTATTATTACAGGTTTTTTAGAGTTTTCAATCAATTCCCACGCTTTTTCAATCTGTTTTGGGTGTCCCTCATAGACAGGATTATAACTCCTCATTTCAACTTTTGAAGGATAATTAAACTTACCTTCTGCTCTTTGAATATCAACTGGAAAATCAATAAGAACAGGTCCAGGTCTTCCTGTTTTAGCAATATAAAATGCTTCTTTTACTACTCTCCCTATTTCATTTACATTTTTTATAAGATAATTATGTTTCGTTATCGGTCTTGTAATCCCTGTTGTATCAACTTCCTGAAAAGCATCATTACCAATTAAATGAGTGGCAACCTGCCCTGTAATTGCTATTATAGGAATTGAATCCATATAGGCAGTTGCAATACCAGTAACAAGATTTGTTGAACCAGGGCCTGAAGTTGCAAGACAAACACCAATTTTTCCTGATGACCTTGAATATCCATCAGCAGCATGTGCTGCTCCCTGTTCGTGGCGAGTAAGTATAAATTTTATTCCACTATCATAAAGAACATCACATAAAGGTAAAACTGCTCCTCCTGGATATCCAAATATTACATCAACTTTCTCTTTTTTAAGACATTCAACAAATATTTCTGCACCTTTCATTTTCTGGTTTAATTATACATAAAATTCATCATTTTTAAAACTATATACTAAAAGCCACTACCTCTTACCTTTCCCCCATTTCTCAGAAAAACTTTGCTGATACAATTATATAATGTAAAAATAAAAAATCAAATTTTTTACAATTTTATCATCTGCTCTCTTTCTGAACCAACTGAAAT
>JAGGVW010000051.1 GCA_021157805.1 bacterium | reverse complement strand
CTATTACTTTTCTATCAAAATTTCCAAGTTTTCTCAATTGCACTGGAATACTTTTTTCTGAAAGAGCAAAAGTTATCCAGAAAAGTGAATTTTCTTTTGAAAAATCAAAATCATCAATTTTATCAAACCCAACTGTATCTGCTATTTCTTCATATTTTTCTTTTTCAAACTTTATGAAATAACAGTTTCTCCCCGTAATTTCCTTTATGTTTTTTATTTTCTGAATTTCTCCGTTTCCCCATAAATAAAGCAAATTGGCAACTGGCTGGTTTAAATCCTTCCTGATTTTATTTATAACATTTTTCTCAAGAGATTCAGAAATTCCTGAAATAAACTCTTTAAAAGAAACAAATTTCTTTTTCATAGAGAGAATTTTTTTTAAATTTTTCCCTTCTATTTCCTCTGGATATGGGGGGTTTAAGGATGGAAACTTTTTATCTAAAATAACAATGATATCTTCCCCTTTTAAAAAATACTGAAAATCAAAATCATTTTTTAAATCATCAAGTAATTGTTTTTTCTCTTCTTCTGTCAAATCAATATCTGTTCTTGTAATAACTCCCTCATAATGGGTTAAAAATTTTGCAAGGAAAGGTGTTTGATTCTCCTTTATTTCAAGACCATAGTAATAACATTTTAAAATTGCAGGAGAGACAATTCTCCCTCCTGTAAAAAAATCAAAATAAAATTCCTCTGTCTCTCCTCCTGTATATATCTTTCCTGTAAATCCCCTTTCAATGAAATCACCTATATTCTTAACTTCACCAAGATAAATTCTATCCCTCTCTTCAAAAATTCTTTTAACTATCTCATCAGAGACAAAAAGATTTACAATAAAATAATTCATTCCTCATTCTCCTTAAAAAAGAAATTCAATAAATTTACAACTATTAAATAATTTACAAATATAACAACAAAAGAAAGTAGAATTGCAACAAAAATATTAAATTTTTTAAAGAAGTATACCATATAGAATATAGAGAAAAAAAACAATATACATATACCAGTTATGGCAACAGGTCCAAGAGTAAGATATATAACACTCTTTTTGACAAATTCCTTGTCCTCCCATATTTTCTTAAAATCATTTACAATTGCTTCTTTTGTTTTTATAGTAAATCCACAGTGTGGGCATTTCAAAATATCCTCTGCGTTTTTCCTTCCACATTCAGGACATATCCAGATCTTCTTTTCCCTTATCATATTTTCTCTTTCTGTAACTTCTATTCTGAACTTTATCCAGGGAAGTGGATTTATCTGATATGCTCTTTTGTAGTATTTCATTGCTTCATTATAATTTCCCTTTTCAAAATAAATATCTCCTATCCGTATATGGGAATTCACATTATCTGGATATTTTTCAATGGTAGCAAGGAGTTCATTAATCTCTTTCTTCTCCATATTTTTTGTTAATTTCTTTTCTGTTATTCTGGTTATAAGAATAACTATACTCCACATAATTAAAGGAAGAACAAGAAAAAAAACAACAAATAAAAATTTATTTTTCTTAACAAAATATATTTCAAAATAAAATGAAGAAAAACAGATAACTTCAAGAAATAAAAATTGTGCCTCTGTCAGGTCTAATATTTCCCTCCTAACCCAGAGAAATACACCAATAATAAGTGGAAAAGTTAAAATAATTGCTAACAAAATTGAAAACACTTTTTCCTCCTTACCAGGTAAAAAACATTCTCAAAACACCATAAATAATACCAAGTGTAAAAATGAGGGAAAGATAAAGAGGTAAAAATCTTATAAGAAGAAAAATTACTCCAATCGCAACAGGAGCAACTATTAACATTATAAAATGCTTCTTTGTCTCTTTTTCTGTCAGGTCTTTTTTTATTCCTTTTATAACATCCTTTTCATAACCACAATTCCAGCATTTATCTTTTCCTCCTTTATTTTCTTCTCCACATTCAGGGCATATCCAGATTAATCCTTTTTTTATTTTATCTTCCCTTTCAGATACTTTTAATTTCTGTTTTATTGATGGCTCATCTCTCAAAGAATATGCTTTTCTGTAATAGTAGGTTGCTTTTTCATAGTCCTCTTTATTAAAATAAATATCGCCAAGAGAAAGATAAGCAGACCAGTTTTCAGGATTTTTCTCAATTGACTTTTCAAGGTTCTCTATTTTCTGCTTTTCTTCTATAAATTCTTCAGTAGAAACACCAATATTTTCAGCCGCATATAAAATAAGATATGCAAAAGGAAGGAAGAAAATAGAAAGAATAGATACCTTTTTTATGCCAAAGAAAAAGCCAATAAGAAAAAAAATAGAAAGAATAGTTAATTGTAATCTATTTATTTCCCCTTCAGTCCATTTTTCTAAAATCAAAAAATAAAACTCTATCCCTAAAACTATAAAGATAAATCCAAGTTTCAAACCAGCAAAAAAGCCACCACCCCAATTAATTAACATTTTTTAACCCCGAGATTTCCATAATCTTTTCAACTGTTTTTTCTTCACTTTCAACATTTATCCATAAACCATTCTCTTTCTTAAACCATGTAATCTGTCTCCTCACAAGGTCTTTTGTTTTTTTCTTAATAAGTCGCATCATTTCTTCATAAGGAGTTTTTTCCTCAATATATCCAATTATCTCTCTGTATCCTATTGGTCCCTTTTCCATCAAATATTTTTTATATCCTTTTTCAAGGAGTTTTCTCACTTCTTCTTCCCATCCACATTTTAACATTTTTTCAATTCTTTCTTCCACCCTTCTGTATATTTCTTCTCTATCTCTCATAAGGATGAAATAATAGATATTTCCAAGTTCCTCAATTGAATATTTCCCTTTTTCTTTCTGCAACTGGCTCATTTTCTTTCCTGTTAAATAAAAAACTTCTAATGCCCTTCTTATTCTTCTTCTATCTGATGGATGAATTTTTTTTAATATTTCAGGGTCAATTTCTTTAAGTTTTTTATATAACACATTAGTTTTTTCTCTTTCCAGTTCATTTCTTACCTCTTTTTGTTTCTCTCTCAAATCATCAGGAATTGAAAAAAGTCCTCTTGTAAGAGACCGCAAATATAGTCCACTCCCCCCCACTATAACCGGGATTTTATTTTTCTTCAGTATTTCTTCTGTTTTTAAAAATGCCTCTTTACTGAATTGATAAACATTAAATTCCTCTTTTATTGAAATAATATCAATGAAGTAGTGAGGGATTTGTTTTCTCATCCATTCAGGTGGCTTATCTGTCCCAATTGTAATTTCTTTATAGAAAAGACGACTATCTGCTGAAATTATCTCTCCCTTTACCTTTTTTGCAATTAAGAAACCAATTTCTGTTTTACCTGTTGCTGTTGGACCCCCGATAATAATTATTTTCTTTTCACCACCAATTTTCATATAATAATTATAAATGAAAAAGGAGAAAAAATGAATAAAGAGGAATTTATAAAGTTAATGGAATTTTACAATCAAAAAGAGATAATCCAGCATTTTTTATCTCTTGGTGAAGATAGACAAAGAGAATTTTTAGAAAAAACTTCTAAATTGAACATAAAAAAGACATTTTCTCTTTACGATGAACTTGTAAAAAAGGAAAAGGAGAAAAT
>JAGGVW010000131.1 GCA_021157805.1 bacterium | reverse complement strand
TTAAATCCAATATCACAGAAATTTGTATCTCTGACATCTTTTACTGATGGAGAAATGCCATATTCCATTATTCTGACAAATGGTTCATTTTTGTAAAATTCATTGTAGAGTTCAACTATTTCATTTTTCTTTATTTCCTTTTTTGCTCTCAAATATACTGTTGATAAAATTCCCTGGTCATACGGAGCAAGGTGAGGAACAAAAAGAACTTTATGTTTTCTTTTGCCTTCATTACTTAAAATCTCTTCAATTTCTGGCTGGTGTCTGTGTTCTCCAATTTTGTATGCTTTTATATTTTCATTACATTTTATAAATAAGTTTATTTCTGATAGTTTTTTTCCTGCACCGGTAACTCCACTAACAGAATTTGCAATTATATATTCTTCAACAAAGCCATTTTTAACAAGTGGAGCAGTTGCAAGGACAATAGAGGTTGGATAACAACCCGGATTTCCAATTAATGAAGCATTTTTTATTTGTTCTCTGTAAAGTTCAGGAAGGCCATAAACTGCTTCTTTTATAAACTGGGGGCAGGAATGTTTTTTGTAATATTTTTCATAAATTTCAATATCTTTAAATCTGAAATCAGCACTTAAGTCAATAACTTTCTTTTCCATATTTCTCAATTGTGGAACATATTCCATTGAAACAGAGTGGGGTAGGGCGAGGAAAACAAGGTCGCAATTTTTTTTCACATATTCCCAGTCAATTTTATTTTTACATTCAAGATTTATAGCATCTTTTAGTTTGGGAATTATTTTATCTATATTTTTACTTTCTTCATCAGGAGCAACATAACCGGCAGTTATTTCAACATAAGGATGGTAAACAAGTATTTCAGTAAGCTTTTCTCCTGCACTCCCGCTTATCCCAAATATCCCAACTTTTAAATTCATATCTCTCTTTTTAAAATTGTTTTTAGAAAAATAAATTCTTCTTTTTCTTTTAGTTCTTCCAACAAATTTTCTAACTTTTCAATGTTAGAATTTACAATCTTATGAAATTTTCTGCTCTCTCCAGGCAGGCCATATTCTTTTATTTTTATTTTGTATTTTTTTACTATTTTTAAAATCCACTCTTCCAAATAAGGAGAGAGAATAACTACATTATTTTTCCTTTTTTCGTCTTTGAAATACTTTATTCCCTCAATTTCTTTTATAAATCTAATTTCCTTTAAATACGAAGGTTGAGAGGAAAGAGGGTCTTCATCTACCATTCCACATACATTTTCCTTTTTTCTCAAGTTTTTACATACCCTTCCTTTGTCTCCTGCATGATAAATCTCATTGAGACGAATACCAATGTTTTTTATATGAGTTAAATCTGCTTTACATTCAACAAATACCATTTTTAATTTTCAATAAATTTTTCAATATTAAAAAAAATATCCATCTCATAATCAAGAATTTTTTCTCTTTTTTCTTCAGATAATTCTTTTAAAACAGTTTTCTGTCCTTTTAAGTATACACAGAAAATTCCAATATCTTCTTTTTTAGATTTTTCAAGTATAGATAAAAGGAAATAAGGATTATGAGTAGTTATGAAATATTGATTCTTTTCATCAAAAGATATACATTCAGCAAGAAATTTTGTATAGTAAGGAAAAGCATGAGATTCTGGTTCTTCAAAAATCAGGATGGAGTTCTCATTACTTTCTATAGCACAGATGTAATATATCAATCTCTGAAGGGTATCAGAGAGCAAATAATAAGGAAGTTCAGCAACAATCGTTTCTCCAATTTTTTTTGCGATTCCAATACTCTGTTCTAATATTTTAAGATTAAGTAAAATATCAAATTTTGATAATATATTTTCTACAGTTTTTCTTGCTTCTTCGTTCGTCTCAAGAATAGTTAAAAGATTCTCTCCAGAAGGGAGAAGAAAATCGTGTTTCTCGTCAGGGAAATTTTCTCTCTTGGTAAATCGATAAAATTTTATCTTTTCAAGAAATTTCCTGATTTCATCTTCCTGAACTGGTAAAAGGTTTGAGTGTAATTGTATTTCACGAATTTTTTTATTATTAAAAAAGATTTGAAGATATCCATTGGAATATCTCACTGTGGTTTTTTTTTCATTTATTTTAATCAGGATTTCTTCTTTTATTCTTTTGTTGTAGAAAAAATCCATTGAATGAGCACATCTTACGAAATCTCTAATTGTTTTACAATATCCAGCAAGAGCAGACAGAAACCCTAAACTTTCAAGAATATTTGATTTTCCTGTATTTGGTTCTCCTATAAAAATATTTATTCTCTTACATTTGATATTTGCTTCCTTTATAGATTTGAAATTCCTAATCTCTATACTCTTAATTATATTAACGTTTTGTCCACTGGAATTTCTTTCTTGCTTTCTTCTGTCCATATTTTTTCCTTTCAGGCATTCTTGGGTCTCTTGTGAGAAGTCCAAACTCTCTTAATTTCGGAGAAAATGATGGGTCATATTTTGTTAATGCTCTTGCAATAGCAAGTTTTACTGCGTCAATCTGTCCAGTTATTCCTCCTCCTTCTGCTTTAATAGTGATGTCTAACTTATCTTTTGTTCCTGTTATTTCAAGGGGCTTTAAAATTTCTTCCTGTTGATAAAATAGAGGGAAATAAGAAGAAATTTCTCTTTTGTTTATTTTTATTTCTCCTTTCCCTTCTTTCAATTTTGCTATTGCTCTTGCTGTTTTTCTTCTTCCAACTCCTATTATTAGATTTTTATTCGCCATACTTTCCTCCTTCACTTATTTCACTTAAAATTTTAAAGTCATCTTTCAGAGATTTATAAAGTTTTTTATAAACTTCGTAATAACTTTCATATATTTTAACATTTTTTGCCTCTGGTTTAAACACTTCGGTTTCAATAAGAAATTTTTTACAGGCGCTTTTTACATCTTTAAATATACCTGTTCCAACTCCTGCAATGACTGCTGCTCCATAAGAAGGTCCTTCTTCTGATGATAATCTTGTTATTTTTTTATTAAATATATCAGCCATTACCTGACACCAGAATTTACTTTTTCCACCACCACCAGAGGCAATGAAATTTTCCCCAACAGGCAAATTTATTTCTTTCATTATTTCAACACTATCCTTAAGTCCAAATGTTACTCCTTCAATGGTGCTCCTTATCAGATGTGCCTTTTTATGTTTAAGAGTAAGACCAAAAAATACACCTCTTGCGTCAGGGTCAGGATATGGGCATCTTTCACCCATAAGATATGGAAGGAAAATAAGTCCTTCACAACCAGGCGGAACACTTTTTGCTTTTTCAGTCATAATGGTGTAGGGATCTGTTTTTAATCTTTTTGCTTCTTTTATTTCTTCCTGGCATAAAGTATCTCTTAACCATCTGAAAGAACCACCTGCTGAAAGCATAACTCCCATAAGATGCCATTTTCCTCTAACAGCGTGGCAGAATGTATGAAGACGGCCATAATGGTCAATAATAACTTTTTCTGAATGTGCAAAAACAACTCCACTTGTTCCTATAGTAACAGAAACTTTGCCTTCTTCAACTATTCCATTTCCAACCCCTCCTGCTGCCTGGTCTCCACCACCTCCAACAACAGGAGTCCCTTCTTTAAGTCCAGTTATTTCAGAAATCTCCTTGGTTATATATCCTGTAATTTCGTCTGATTCAAAAGAAAGTGGTAAAAATTCTTCTGGTATTTCTAATTTTTTTAGTATTTCTTCAGACCATTTTCTTTTCTTTACATCAAAAAGTGAAGTTCCTGAAGCATCAGAAACATCTGTTGCAAAAACACCTGTAAGAACAAATCTTATATAATCTTTTGGCAACAAAATTTTTCTCACCTTTTTATAGATAGAAGGTTTATTTTTTCTCAACCATAAAATTTTTGGCGCTTGAAATCCAGTTAACACAGGATTACAGGTTATTTCAAATATTCTATTTTTTCCAACAATTTCGGTTATTTCTTCGCATTCCTTTGCTGTCCTTTGGTCACACCATAAAATTGCAGGATGGATAATCTGATTGTTTTTATCAAGGAAAACAGCCCCATGCATTTGTCCTGTAAGTCCAATTCCTTTTATATCTGAGGCCTTCACTCCTGATTTTTCAACAATTTTTTTAATTCCTGAAAGAGTTGCTTTTTTCCAATCATCAGGATTTTGTTCAGCCCAGTTTGGTTTTGGTGTAAAAAAAGGATATTCCAAAGTTTCTGTTACCATAGGAACAAGTGGAGTTGTCTTTGCTCATTCAAAAAAAGTTATTGTTGACC
>JAGGVW010000058.1 GCA_021157805.1 bacterium | reverse complement strand
CTATTTCTCTTATTATTTTCTCCTTTTCTTTATATTCTCTCTGCAATTTGTTGATCTCTTTTTTAATATCTTCTTCTTTTAAATTCTCTCTTCTCTCATACTTCCTGACATTCACAACAACTCCTTTTATCCCTGGCGGAACTTTCAAAGAAGTATTCTGAACATCTTTTGCTTTTTCTCCAAATATCACCCTTAAAAGTTTTTCTTCAGGGGTTAATTCTGACTCGCCTCTTGGGGTAATCTTCCCTACAAGAATATCTTCTGGTTCAACTTCTGCTCCTATTCTTATTATTCCATTTTCATCAAGATTTTTAAGTCGTTCTTCAGAAACATTGGGAAGGTCAGAGGTTATTTCCTCAGGACCAAGTTCTGTCTCTCTTGCTTCAACTTCAAATTCTTTAATATGAATTGAGGTAAAAACATCCTCTTTAACCATTCTTTCACTTAAAAGTATAGCATCTTCGTAGTTGTACCCATGCCAGGGCATAAATGCAACAAGTAAATTTTTCCCAAGAGATAGTTCCCCCTCTTTTGATGTAGCAGGTCCATCTGAAATTATTTGCCCTTTCTTAATTTCATCTCCTACATTAACAACAGGTCTCTGGTTAAAACAGGTATCCTGATTTGTTCTGACAAACTTTTTTAAGTAATATATATCATCTTCTTCCCATGGAAAAAGACCCGGTTTATTTTTCCTGACAATAATTTTTTCAGAATCAACATATTTCACAACACCATCATTTTTTGCCTTTATTACTGCTCCACTATCTCTTATTACAAATTTTTCTATGCCTGTTTTTACAAGTGGTGCCTCATTTTTTATGAGGGGAACTGCCTGTCTTTGCATATTTGAACCCATAAGGGCTCTGTTTGAGTCATCATGTTCAAGAAAAGGTATTAATGAAGCACTTACACTTACTATTTGAACAGGTGAAACACTTATATAATCAACTTCTTCTCTTGAAACCTCTTCAAATAAACCTCCTTTCACTCTTACAATAACTTTCTCTTCTTTTATTTTCCCACTTCTCGGGTCTATTTCAATATCTGATGGTGCTATTTTAAAATTCTCCTCTTCATTAGCACTTAAATACTCTACTTTATTTGTTACTTTACCTTTTTCCACTTTAAAATAAGGAGTTAAAATAAACCCAAGGTCTCCAATTTTTGAATGAACTGTGAGTGAATTGATAAGTCCTATGTTTGCTCCTTCAGGCGTTTCAATCGGACATATTCTGCCAAAATGTGTGTAATGAACATCTCTTACTTCAAAGCCAGCTCTTTTTCTCTCTTTTATTCCTCCTTCTCCAACTGCAGTTACTCTTCTCTTATGGGTTATTTCAGCAAGAGGATTTGTTTTATCAAGAAACTGGGAAAGTTGATTCCTTGCAAAAAACTCATTTAACACAGTCATAAAAACTTTCCCATTTATAAAATCCTGCGGAGTAACCTTTTTTTCTGCTTCTTCAACCGGTGTTATTTTCATCTTTTCTTCACAATACCTTTTCATTCTCAAAAGACCTTCATAAACATGTTCCTTTACTATTTCTGCAGTAGTTCTAACTCTTTTGTTCCCAAGGTGGTCAATATCATCTGTTGTTCCTTCATTCTTCTCTATGAGATTTAAAAGATAGCGAATAGTCTCCATTATATCTTCTTTCGTTAGATGTTTCTGTTCAAGATTTAAACCAAGTTTCCTATTTATCTGAGCTCTTCCTGCTTCTGATAAATTATATGTCTCGTCTGTGAAGAAAAGCGAATTGAAAAACCTTGCTGCCTCTTTTATTATAAGAGGATAACCAGGCCTGAGTTCTTTGTAAATTTCTTTAAGGGCATCATTTTTATCAACTGCTGTATCTCTCAATAAGGTCTGCCTTATTATAGAATTGGAAGGCATTTTTTCTTCCGAACCATAAAATTCTTTTATTATGTCTTCTTCAGTTAAACCAAGTGCTTTTAGAAAAGTAGTTGCGAGTATTTTTCTCCTTCCCAGAAAAAGAACAAGACAGTTATGACTATCTATCTGAAATTCTATCCACAATCCCCTTAATGGATATATTTTCGCAGAATATAATGTTCTCTGTCCCCCTGTTTCTTCTTCTTTAAAATAAACTCCTGGACATCTTAATAACTGATTTACCACTACTCTTTCAATCCCATTTATTATAAAACTTCCATTTTCTGTCATTAATGGAATACTGCCTATGTATACTTCTTGCTCTTTTAAGGAAATAACTTTACCTGTTTCCTGATTCCTGATTATCAATCGGATTTTTATTTTTAACTTTCCTTCGTAAGTCAGCCCATTCTCTATGCATTCATCAACAGAATGAGTTGGTGTTTCTATTGAATAATTTACATACTCAAGAATAAAATTCCCATTTTCACTTTCTATAGGAAATACCTTCTGCAAAACCTCTTCAAGTCCTTTTACTTTTCTCTTCTCAGGCGGGGTATCCATCTGTAAAAATTCTTCGTAAGGTGCCTTCTGAACAAGTAATAAATCTGGTATTTCTATCTTCTCTATAGCACTTTTCACTCTTTTGTCTATCTTTTCAAGTAATTGAATATCTTTTTCTGAAAAAGAAAAATCACCCTTTTCTATTTTCTTTCCCATTTTCCCCCTCTTTACTCTTTCTACTATTTAATTTCAACTTCAGCACCTACTGTTTCTAACTTTTTCTTTATTTCTTCTGCTTCTTCCTTACTAACTTTTTCCTTTATTGGTTTTGGTGCTGATTCAACTAACTCTTTTGCTTCTTTTAATCCAAGATTTGTAATTGCTCTAACTTCTTTAATTGTCTGGATTTTATTGCTTCCAAAACTCTTAAGTATTACATCAAATGTTGTTTTCTCTTCTTTCTTTTCTTCTTCACCTCCAGCAGCACCTCCAGCAACAACTCCAACAGGTGCCATCATACCTTCAACACCAAATTTTTCTTCAAGTTTTTTAGCCAATTCTGAAAGCTCAATTGCTGAAAGTTTTTCTATTTTTTTAACAATTTCATCCAGAACATTTTTCTCAGCCATTTTCCCTCTCCTTTTTTTTCTTTATCTGATTTATTATATTTACAATTTTAACTGCTGGTGCTTTTATTGAATTTATAAGTTTTATTACAGGAAATCTTACATCATATATAACTTTTGCCTGAATTTCTTTAATTGGAGGTAATTTGCTCAATTTTTCAAAAAATTCTCTATCAACTATTTTATTATTTATCACACCCCCTTTTACTTCAATCTTACCTGTTTTTTTACTGAAAGAATATATATTTTTAAGTATTTCAACTTCATCACCATCTTTTGTCCAGATAATAAATACTGGTCCTTCTAAATAATCAATCGCTTTATCCTGACTTAAATTTCTAAATGTTCTTTCAAGTAAAGTATTCTTTACAACTTTTATTACTCCTTCTTTCTCTTTTATACCTTCTCTTAGAGTCTGCATTTCTGAAACAGAAAGACCTGAAAAATTACCCAAAATATAAATTTTACTTTTTTTAAGTTCTTCTGTCAACCATTTTACAATTTCTTCCTTTCCGCTTTTATTCATTTTTTTCATTGGGCACCTCTCAAGATGTTCTCAATTCCTGCAATATTTTTGAGGAATTAAGTTTTAAAGAAGGCGACATTGTAAGAGATAAGGACATCTTACTAATATAAGTCCCTTTAAGAGTAGATGGTTTAACATTCAAAACACCTTTTATTGCTTCAATAATATTCTCAACAAGTTTATCCTTATCAAAAGAGATTTTTCCACAGGGGATATGTATATTACCATCTCTGTCCATTCTATAATCAACTCTTCCTTTCTTTAATTCCTGAACAACTTCCTCTACATTATTGGTAACAGTTCCTGTTTTAGGATTTGGCATTAAACCTCTTGGACCAAGTATTTTTCCAAGAGGTGCAACAACTTTCATCATATCAGGAGTTGAAACAACAGCATCAAAATCAAGCCATCCATTTTTTATTTTTTCAACAAGTTCATTTCCACCAACATAATCTGCTCCAGATGCCTTTGCTTTTTCAACTACTTCTCCACTCGCAAAAACAAGAACTTTTACCTTTTTCCCTGTTCCATGAGGTAAAACAACACTGCCTCTTATTGGCTGTTGTAATTTCTTTGGGTCAATCCCGAGTTTTATAGAAAGTTCAACTGTTTCATCAAACTTTGTTGAATGTAATTCCTTTAACTTTTCCACCGCCTCAACTATACCATAAAGTTTGCCTTTCTCCAGTTTTTCAACTAATACAGAATATCTCTTATTCAATTTTTCTCCTCCTTAATCTACAATTTCTATCCCCATACTTCGGGCTGCTCCTTCAACTATTTTCATCGCCTTTTTAATATCTTTTGTATTCAGGTCAGGGAGTTTTATTTTTGCAATTTCTTCTATTTGTTTTCTTGTAATTTTGCCAACTTTATCTCTGTTTGGAACAGGCGAACCTTTTACAACATTTGCATATTTTTTTATAAGTTCAGCTGTTGGAGGTGTTTTTATAATAAAATCAAAAGTTCTATCTTCGTAAATTGTAAGAACAACAGGAACAGTTCCTTCTTTCCCTTTGGTTGTCTCATTAAATGCCTTACAGAAATCCATAATATTAACTCCATGTTGACCAAGTGCAGGTCCAACAGGAGGAGCAGGTGTTGCTTTTCCTGCAGGTATCTGAAGTTTCACAACTGCTTTAACTGGTTTATCTGCCATTTTTCACTCCTTAAATCTTTTCTACCTGGTGATAACTGAGTTCCAGAGGGGTGCTTCTGCCAAAAGCAGAAATACTCACTTTAACCCGTTCTTTATCGGGATAAACTTCTTCAACAATTGCTGTGAAATTCATAAAAGGACCTTCTGTAATTTCCACTTTATCTCCTTCTTTAAACTCAACTTTTGGAACAGGTTTGCTTTTTCTCTTTTCTATTTCCTCAAGAACATTCTTAACTTCTTCAGATTGTAATGGGACAGGTTTTTCACCAGCACCAAGAAAATTAAGAACTCCTGTTGTTGCTCTTATTCTGTGCCATAAAATTTCATTATCAAAATCAGGATTTATTTCAATTAACATATATCCAGGCCAGAATCTACGGGTTGTCTTTTTATCTTCTTTCCCTTTTTCAGCAACTTCTTCCTTTGGAATAATAATCTGAGTTATTTTTTCCCCTTCTTTATTAATCTGGTTTTCAAGCAATTTCCTTATCTTATCTTCTTGCCCTGTTCTCACATGTAAAATATACCAGTTTCCCATAATTACCTCAAAAAGACAGTTACTATTTTTGAAAATATAAGGTCAATAATTCCAATATATAAAGCCATTATAAAAATAAAAATCACTACAACAACTGTCGTTGTTCTCAACATCTTTTTATCTGGCCAGGTTACTTTTTTTAACTCGGCTCGCACTTCACGGAAAAATCCCTCTATTCTTTTTTTCATTTATTTCTTACTCAGGCCTGGGAGGATTCGAACCTCCAGCCCACGGATTTGGAGTCCGTTGCTCTGCCAATTAGAGCTACAGGCCTACTAGAATAAAAATTTTACCCTCTTATTTTTTATCTGTCAATAAAAAATTTTCTTATTACTATATTTTTAAAAACTTATTTTCCCTCTTTATGCAAAATGTGTTTACCACAGGTAGGACAGAATTTTTTCAGTTGTATTTTCTTTTTCTGTCCCGGTTGTTTCTTTTTTGTGATATAATAATTCTTATTCCCGCATTCTGAACAAACAAGTGTTATTATATTTCTCATTTTTATTCCTTTATTCAATAATTTCAGTGATAGCACCAGCACCAACAGTTCTTCCGCCTTCTCTTATAGCAAATCTCTGTCCTTTTTCAAGCGCTACAGGATATATTAACTTTATTTCCATCTCTATGTTATCTCCTGGCATAAC
Source organism: bacterium (assembly GCA_021157805.1). The sequence goes on along the minus strand of JAGGVW010000058.1, from coordinate 3,018 downwards.
CATCTCTACCCCCTCAGGTAACTTTATCTCTCCTGTAACATCTGTAGTCCTTATGTAAAACTGGGGTCTGTATCCATTGAAAAACGGCGTGTGTCTTCCCCCCTCTTCTTTCTTCAATACATATACCTGTGCCTTGAAATGTGTGTGCGGAGTTATACTCCCAGGAGCCGATACTACCATCCCCCTCTCTACCTCGTCCTTCTCTATTCCTCTCAATAATAACCCTACATTATCTCCTGCTACACCTTCATCTAACTCCTTCCTGAACATCTCTACTCCTGTAACTACTGTCTTCTTTATATCATGACTTAACCCTATTATCTCTACATTATCCCCTACTTTCACCTTCCCTCTCTCTATCCTCCCTGTCGCTACCGTCCCCCTCCCTGTTATACTAAATACATCCTCTACTGCCATCAAAAATGGCTTCTCTATATCCCTAGTCGGGGTCGGTATGTATTCATCTACCGCATCCATCAATTCCCATATCTTCCCACACCACTGACATTCCCTCTTGCCACATCCACATTCCAATACCTTCAATGCACTCCCCTTTATCACTGGAATCTCTTCCCCAGGAAATCCATACTTGCTTAATAACTCCCTTACCTCTACCTCTACCAATTCTACCAACTCTTCATCCTCTACCTGGTCCATCTTATTCAAAAATACTACTATCGCAGGCACTTCTACCTGCCTGGCTAATAATATGTGCTCCCTTGTCTGTGGCATCGGTCCATCTGGCGCACTTACTACCAATATCGCTCCATCCATCTGCGCCGCCCCTGTTATCATATTCTTTATATAATCTGCATGCCCAGGACAATCTATGTGTGCATAATGCCTCTTGTCTGTCTCATATTCTATATGTGCTATGTTTATCGTCAATCCCCTCTCCTTCTCCTCTGGTGCCTTATCTATCTCTTCATATTTGGTCTCCTTCGCCTTGTTCTCCTTCGCTAATACCATCGTTATCCCACTCGTTAATGTCGTCTTCCCATGGTCTACATGCCCTATTGTCCCTATGTTTACATGTGGCTTGCTCCTTATAAACTTCTCCTTAGCCATCTCTTACCTCCTTTTTGTTATTAGCTGCTGATGGGATTCGAACCCATGACCCCGTCCTTACCAAGGACGTGCTCTACCCCTGAGCCACAGCAGCAAAATTCAAATTTCTATCTTTGTTTTTAACTTTTAAATTATAATATAATTAAAACAATCTGTCAATGGAAAAACCTAATAAAGTTAAATTCTTTTTCAGAACACCTGCTTTCGCTCTTTCAAATCTTAATCTTTTCAAGCGGGAGACGGGATTGTCCTGCTTGAAAAACAGCAACGCACCATCCCTCTCAAAGTTAGAGACCAAGCGGGAGACGGGATTGCACTAACTGAGAACCGTTTACGTGCGATCCCTTACAGGGTAAGAGACCGAGCGGGAGACGGGATTTGAACCCGCGACCCCAACCTTGGCAAGGTTATGCTCTACCACTGAGCTACTCCCGCATATCTGGTAAATATTATAACAAACAATTTTTTTCTTATCAACAAATATGCTAAAATTTAAGAGAGGTGAAAAATGAAGATAAAAGGAACAACAAAAATAACAGGTGTTTTTGGATATCCTGTCTCTCATTCTCTTTCTCCTGTTTTTCAAAATGCTGCTTTTAATTCCCTCTCTCTTGATTTTGTCTATATACCTTTTGAAGTAAAACCTGCCTTTATTAAAGAAGCAATTGAAGCAATTAGATTTTTAAATTTTAGAGGGATAAATTTAACTATACCTCATAAAAAAGATGGATATTATTTAGTTGATGAACTTGATGAAGAGGCAAAACATCTAAAAGTTGTAAATACAATTAAAAATGAAGATGGAAAATTAATCGGGTATATAACTGATGGGAGTGGCTTTGTAAGGTCAATAAAAGAAGATGGAAAAGTTGTTCTAAAAAATAAAAATGTTTATTTGCTTGGAGCAGGTGGGGCTGGATGGGCTATATCAGGAGCAATTGTAAAAGAAGGTATTAGAAAACTTTTAATTACAAATAGAACTATGGAAAAAGCAATAGCAATAAGAAATCATTTAAAAGAGAATTTTAATTTTATCAATGTTGAATTGATTGATTTTGAAAATAGAAATGGAATAAACTTTCAGGATATTGATATAATAATAAACACAACTTCTTTAGGGATGGAAGAAGGGGATATTGTTCTGATAAAAGAAGAAAGAATTAAAAAAAGTATTTTTATTTATGATATAATTTATAACAGAAAAACAGAACTAATAAAAACAGCAGAAAAATTAAACCTTCCTCATCTTGATGGTTTATCAATGCTTGTTTATCAGGGAGCAATATCATTTGAAATATGGACAGGTAAAAAAGCACCAATAAATATTATGAAAAATTCATTATACAATTTTCTAAAAGAAAAAAAGGAGTAGATATGAGATTTTTAACTGCAGGGGAATCTCATGGAAAATGTCTGGTGGGAATAATTGAAGGAATGGTTGCAAATCTTGATATAAAAATATCTGAAATAAATAAAGAACTGGAAAGAAGACAAAAGGGATATGGTAGAGGGAAGAGAATGGAAATTGAGAAAGATAGAGTTGAAATTATTTCAGGAATAAGAAATGGAAAAACTACAGGTGGACCTATTGGAATAATAATAGAAAATAAAGATTGGGAAAACTGGAAAGATGTTATGGATATTGAAAAAGGAAAAGGTAAGGAAAGATTTGTCCCCAGACCAGGACATGCAGATTTACCTGGATTTATAAAATACAGATATTCAGACATAAGAAATGTAATTGAAAGAGCAAGTGCAAGAGAAACAGCAATGAGAGTGGCAATTGGAGCAATATGTAAACAGTTTTTGAAAAAGTTTGATATACAGATTTACAGCAGAACAATACAAATAGGGAAAGTGAAAGATGAAACTCCCTGGGATGATGTAAAAGATAAATATAATCTTATTGAAAATTCAGAAGTAAGAAACTATATAAAAGAAAAAGAAATG
>JAGGVW010000044.1 GCA_021157805.1 bacterium | reverse complement strand
CGTTTCAATTATGTTTGCTGCCTGGGATGTGCTTCCACTTGCATTTTCAGTTGAAAATGATTTTGTCTCTTTCCCAAAGGGTAAATTATTTATAAAAGGAGAAATATCAACTTTTTCAATTCTTCTTCCATCTTCTGCTCTTATTTTTACACAATTTATGTTTGAAACAACAAACTCTCTGCCATCACCAGGGATATGGTTGTAAATTCCAAGTTGTATAGAATTAAGAAGAGTTGATTTTCCATGGTATCCGCCACCTGCAATTAATGTTATTCCTTTCCTTATTCCCATTCCTTCTATTTCACCTCTATTTGGGAGATTTACTTTTATTTTTAAACTCTCGGAAGATTTAAAAGGCACGACATTCCCTTCTTTTAAAGGCCTATCATCAACTCCACTTTTTCTTGGAAGGATTGAGCCATCAGCAATAAAGGAAATCAGACCGAGGGAAGGAAGTTTTTCTCTTAAAAAATCTGCATCTTCATTTGTCTCTATATGGATGTAAAGTTTTTTTTCATCAATACTTTCATATAATAGAGAATTTTTAACAATTTCAGGGATGAAAGTAAAAAATATATCTTCTGCCAGTTTTCCAGATACTTTCCTCCCATAAGAAGGAAGCCCGACAGAAAACCTTACTTCAATTGTCTCATTTTTAAAAACAACAGAATTTCTTTCAAGTATTTCCTGTCCTGGTTTTACAATCTCAATAATTCCACTTTTCCCTGTTGCTTTTATTCTTTTAGAGTAAATTTCTGTCTGGTTTCTAATAACTCTTGTCAGGAAATCTCTCAAGCCAACTTCTCTTGATCTGGATGAAAATGTTGAAGGTGGAAACTTTGATATATTATTTGATATTTTTATTCTCAATTTTGAAGGTGGAGCAAAAGGGTCTGATTGAACATGGTCAACAATCAATGTAAAAAATCCAAAATTATAAATTCCTTCAATCTCCTTATATCTTTTATATCCTTTCCCATCTATTCTTTTTAGTTTCTCCTTTAGACATTCCATATAATTATTATAACCATCAGAATAACTGATGTATAATAAATAAACATAAATTGGAAAAAATGAAAAAAGTTCTCATAATCAGAGAGGGCTCTCTTGGGGATTTGATATTAACTTTACCAGTTGTTCAGAGTTTTAAAAAAGAAAGTTTTAGTGTTTCAATTGCTGGTAAAGGGATATATAAGGAATTTTTTGAAAAATACTCAGAACTTGATAAATTTTATTCAGTTGACAGTTCTTTTTTCCTTCCTGTTTTTTCAGGTGAAAAGACACAAGAAATGATTGATTTTTTTAGTGATTTTGACATCATAATTTTTTATGGGAGTGAGAAAGAAATTGCGGGGAGAATACTGAAGGAAATATTTAAGAAGGAAATAATGTTCCATCCAGTTGAGAAAGGTAAATTGAAAATTCACATAATTGATTATCTCCTTTTACCAGTTGAAAAAATTTTAAAAAATATTGAAAAAACTCCTGTTTTAAAAATAAAAAAAGAAAAAGAGAGATTGTTTGTAGTTCATCCAGGAAGTGGGAGTAAAGACAAAAACTATGGGAAAGAAAGATTTTTTGAAGTGGTGAAAAAATTTAAAAATGAGGAATTAAAAATTCTTCTTGGACCTGCTGAATATGATGATTTTGAATGGTGGAAAGAGAAAATAGGAAATGGCAATATAGTTAAAACTGAATCTCTTGAAAGAATTATTACTCTTGCTGGAAAGACAAAAATATATCTTGGTAATGATTCAGGAATAACTCATCTTTTTTCTGCCTGTGGGGTTAAAACAATTGCTATTTTTGGCTCTACTTCTCCTTTTATATGGTCTCCTCGTGGCAAAAATGTAAAAGTTATTTTTAAAAAAGTTAATTGTAATCCCTGTAATGAATTAAAAATGAAAGAATGTAAAAATAAGATTTGTTTTGACAGAATAAAAGTTGAAGATATAATAAATGTTATAAATAATTTAAAGTAAAAAATGGAAAAACCAGTTATATTTGAAAGTGAAGGAAAAAAATTGGTTGGAATTGTTCATCTTGCGGAAGGGAAGAAAACCCCTGGAGTTATTTTATTCCATGGTTTTACAGGGCATAAGGCAGAAAGTCATTTTATCTTTACCCGTCTTGCCCGTCTCCTGTGTAAGAATGGAATATCTGTTTTGAGATTTGATTTTATGGGTTCTGGAGATAGTGAAGGAAATTTTGAGGATATGACACTCCATACAGAAATGAAAGATGGAGAAATCGCTGTTGAGTATTTTAAAAAGTTTAAAAATATAGATAAAGAAAGAATTGGTGTTCTTGGGCTTTCAATGGGGGCAGTAACTGCTGTTTATACTGCCTGGAAATTAAATACAAAATCATTATGTCTGTGGTCTCCACTTGCTTATCCTTCAGTGATATCAAGAAAATTGACAAAAAAGATAAAGGAGCAACTTGAGAAAAAAGGTAAAGCATACCTTCCAGGAACAGGACTTTATATAAGCAAGAAATTTATTGAAACCAGAAAAGTTGTTAAACCACTTGATTTCGCGAAAGAATACAGAGGGAATGTTTTGATTATTCATTGCAGGGATGATGCTGTTTTACCTTTAAAACACTCTCTTTCATACTTTAAAAACTTCCATTATAATACGAAATTTTCTGAACTTGTAATTTTTGAAAAAGGTGGACATACATATGTGCTTGAAGAGACAGAAAAAGAAGTTTTAAACCAGACAGTTAAATTTTTTAAAGAAACACTTTAAAATGAATTTACTTTTACTTAATTTACTTTTTTCAGCAACAAAGTCAGAAACAACTTTGACAGAAACAAGGATATATCCACATTTTGATTTTTCCTCTCGTTTTCCTGTGTGGATGAGCAAGACATTTATGGGAGTGGCAATATGGCAGT
>JAGGVW010000093.1 GCA_021157805.1 bacterium | reverse complement strand
GGATACCAGAACACCAGACACCAGAGCACCAGACACCAGAACACCAGACACCAGAGCACCAGAACACCAGACACCAGAGCACCAGACACCAGAACACCAGACACCAGAAGAAGAGAAGATAAAGCACCTAAATTTAAAATAATTAAAATTTGACAAAGAGATACTTAAGGAATAAAATATAAAAATAAATAAATTGTTTTTATGAAAACTAAACTATTACTAATATAAAATAAAAATTGAAATAGATACTGAATATGGAAAAGAAAATAAAGTCACTGAATGTTCTCATAGTAGAAGACGATGATATGACAAGAAAATTGCTCGTCATTGAATTTAAGAAAAAAGGGCATAATGTCCTTGAATATGCAGATGCTTCAGCAGCCATTGAGGATATAGAAAGGGAAAAATATGAAATTGACGCAGCAGTTATTGACCTTATGAATATGGGTTATGGAGGAAATCTTGGAGATTATCTCAGAAAATTCATTGAATATAAAGAAACTGTTATTGTCTATTATACTGCTTTAACACAACAACTTTTCAATACCAAAATTCTTGACTATCCCAATACTTACTTTATACATAAAGTTCCTGGCAGTTTAAAAAAAGTGGTTGAAAAAATAGAAGAAGAATGTTTATAATTTTTCAGAAAATTTCAAAAATTATTTTTTTCTGAAAGTTTTTTCTTTAACATCTGGTCAAGCTTATCAATAAAAATCAGTTTTTTCTCCTCTCCATAAGTTGCTCCTTTTGTTCCAATAAATCCAAAGGTGAAAAGTTCAATATATTTCTTTCCCCCAGGTGTTTTTTTAATCTTGTATTGATAGGGTCTTCCGTAGGGGTCCATAAAATTTGTTCCTTTTGCAAGATATGGACCTTTCCAGCCAGGAATTTCTGGATTTTCAATTAAGTCCTTTAATTTTTTCGGAACTTTCCCTGTATCTGCATAAAAAAGAAGTATTGCATTCTCAATGTTTTCAAAGTCCTTCAAAACTTTTTTTGTTCCTTTTTTCGTAATTCCCAGTTCCCTGACAATTCGTGATGCTTCCATTGTCTGCATTGCGTTTATTTCTGCAATCCCTCCAACTATCCCAATTTCAGAAAAAGGAATTGATTGCTTCCATTTTTCCCATTCCTGCCTTTCTTTCTCTTCAAGAACTTGAGGTGGAACAGGAGGTTTATTGGAAACAACGGTTGTTGCCATATTTTCTTTAAGCAGAACATATCCCTTTGTAATTTTAGATAAAACCCCAACTTCACCTGAAATAACTGCAACTCTGGTGGATTTTCCCTGCTGGGCAAAACTGACCATAAAAACTGTCCCACGAACAGCAGCAATAGTATTTGGTGTCTCTATTTCATATTTAGATTCTTTTTCTGGTAATTTCTCAACGAGTGACCATATCTTTCCTTTTGGAACCTGAACTTTTACTTCTTTAATTTTACCTTTCTTAAATAGGCCTCTTGATATTTTTATAACAGTGTTTTCAGTAAGAGTTATAACTGCTTTCTTACCAAAAGATATTATTGCCTCAGAAAAAGGACCTGTTTTCACATATACTCCTTCTCTCAAATTGCTTTTTTCTGGTAAATCATCCCACTTTTTTTCAAGGAAATTCCAGTAAAAAACATTCCCTTTCTTTTTAAATAGGACTATATTTTCTGCTTCTTCACATTTCAGGAAACAAGGAAACAAAAACAATAAAAATAAAAGAAAAAAGATTTTTTTCATTTTTCACCTCCATTTTCTTCCCATATAACTTTATAAATTTTTACCTTTTTCTCTTTTCCTTTAACTTTTATTTCTCCCATAAACTCACATTTAACTTCTTCTTTTACATTCTGGTATGTGTTCTCAGTAATCAAAACCTCTCCTCCCTTTGCTATTTCCTGAACCCTTGAAGCAAGATTAACAGCATCTCCTATTGCAGTATATTCCATCCTTTTCTCAGTCCCTATATTTCCTATTATCATATCTCCTGTATTAATTCCAATCCCTATTTCAATGAACTCAAACCTTTTTCTGATTTTTTTCATCATTTCAATTGCTGAAAGGACTGCTTTTAAAGGGTGCTTTTTATCTTCAACAGGAGCACCGAAAATTGCCATTATCTCATCACCTATAAATTTATCAAGCATTCCTCCATATTCAAAAACTGCTTCTGTCATTACTTTAAGGGATTCATTAAGGAATTTAAATGTTTCTTCTGGAGATAATTTTTCAGAAATTGATGTAAAACCTCTCATATCGGCAAAAAGAACTGTCAGGTATTTTCGCTCACCACCAAGGGAAATTCCATTTTTATATTCAAGGAGTTTATCAACTGTGGAAGAAGGCACATACTTACCAAAAATGTTTTTTATTCTGAATTTTTCTTTTCTTTCCTGAACAAATTGTGAAATGGTCAATATAAGATATCCTGTAAAAATCGCCATTACCCCTGTTGAAATATTAACCCATATAAAGTGAGTTTTAAAAATCCAGAATGAGAAATATGCAAAAAGAAAAGAAAGAACAATAACAACTGAAAGACCATATAGTGGAGAAATCACTGAAACAGGTATAACAGTAATAAGAGAAAGAAAAAAAGGTATGAAAAATGAAGATTTCTCATCAAATTTTCTTATAAACTCATCCTTTAAAAAATTTTCAAGAAAACTTATATGAACTCCGACAAGTGGATAATTGGCTACACCAGAAACATTCCCGATGTCTGTAATACCAGTTGCTGTTAATGCAACAATTACAATTTTATCTGAGAACTCTTCAGGAGAAATCATAGGAACCTCTCCTTTTTTAAACTGAAGATATGATTTCATAACCTGGATAAATGAAAAATTAGGAATTTCTGATAAATCAGAGTAAAAATTGATATATGTTGAATAATGGCTATCAACAGGAATTTTTTTCACCTTTTCACCAATTTCCAGAAGAACATATCCATCCTTTATTTTTATTTTTGAAATGTGATAAACACTCTTTAAAATAGAAATCCCAAAAGAATGATGTAATCTATTATTATATTTTACAAAGAGCGGATACCTTCTTATAATACCATCCATATCAGGTGGGCAATTTACAAATCCACTTCCAGCGGCACTATTTTTCAAAATAGAAACAGGATATACAACTTTCTCTCCTTTATAAAATCCCTTTTCATTTTCAATTCTGTAAAAAAAATAAGGTAGAATAACATTTCCTGCTTCTTTTATACAATCTGAAAAATATATATCTTCCTCTGGTCTGGGGTCAAGAAAAAGTATATCGTAAACAATCGCTCTGGCTCCAAATTCTTTCATTATCTTTGTAAATTCAGCATACCATTCTCTTGAAATAGGCCAGCCCCCAAGCGGTTTCAATGTCTCTTCACCAATAAATACAAGAACAATTTTGCTGGAAGGTTTCTTTAATGGATTGAAACTCATTCTCCAGTCATATGTTATAAGTTCAATTTTCTTGAATATTTCATACCTTGATAAATAAAAAAAGATAAGCCCGAGAATTAAAGATAAGCAAATCCCTTTTTTAAATTTGTTATTTTTCATAATCTGGCTTAACAGGAATTTCTAATATAAAAGAAGTCCCCTTACCTTTTTCTGAAATAACTTCTATTTTTCCTTTATGCTCTTCAATAATTTTTTTAACAACAGGCAGTCCAAGCCCTGTTCCTTTATGTCCTTTTGTTGTAAAAAAGACCTCAAAGATTTTATCAAGATTTTCTTCAGGAATTCCCCTGCCATTGTCTTCTACAATTATCTGAAAATATTTACCATTTTCAAGTTTTTTTGTAGAAATTTTAATGAAACCACGCCCTTCAGGAATAACTTCTGATGAATTACTTATCAAATTTAAAATTGCTCTTTCAATTCCTGTAATATCTACCATTACTTTATCAATTTCACTATCAAATGAGAAATAAAATTGGCATTTTTTCTCTTTTAATTTTTCTTTATAACTTTCGCATATACTCTTTAAAAAATTGTTTATTTTTACTTCCTGATAAAGTGGTTTCTTCTTTGTTGAGAAATTCAGCATATCAAGAATAAGATTTGAAATCTTCTCAAAATTTGCTTTTATAATTCTCCATCCGATTTCCAGATTTTCTTCCTTATAATTTCCTACTGACTCATCAACGAGAGCAATTCCACCACTCAATCCATTCAATATATTTTTTATATCGTGAGATAAAGCAAGCATTGTTTCAGCAACTGTTGAAAGACGGGTTTTTCTTATATTTTCTCTGTAAAGATATGCATTCTCAATACATAGAGCAGATTGATTTGCAATTATTTTCATTAACTCTTCATCTTCTTCTGTAAAAGATTTTCCATTCTTTTTATTTATCACCTCAAGAACTCCAAGTAATTTACCCTTTCTTAAAAGGGGAACTGCAAGAATATTTTTTGTCTTAAAATTTGAAATCCTATCTGCTTTAGAATAAAAATATTTACTTTTACTCACATCCTTAACATTCATAATTTTTCTTTCTTTAGCACATTCACCTGCAATACCCTCCCCCATTTTCAACTTTACTTTTTTTATTATTTCTCCTTTTTCCCCTGTTGCAACTTCAAAAAAAAGAACATTTTCTTTCTCATCATAAAGAAGTAAAGAACTCGCTTCTGCATTTAAAATTTCTTTGCTTTCTTCCATAATTTTTTCAAGAAGTTTATGAAGGTCAGAAATTGAAGAAATGAAGGAATTTATTCTCTCCAGTGTCTCAAACTTTTCTTTTAATAAACCCTTCCCCATATTTTTATTTTAACATATAAATACTCTTTTATATAAATATTTTCATAAACTATAGTATTTTGTCAGAAAAACCATTTCTGGATGTATTTTGACAACTTCAAATAAAACTAACGACGAGAATATTTTGTTTTAAGAAATTTTCTGGCAAGTTCTCTTAAAAGCTCATCTCTTGACCTGACAACAAGGAAATGCTGGAGAACTATACTTAAAGAAGTGAAAAAAATCAAAATTCCACCTATTCCACCCAGAAGATTTGCTATTTTTATATATAATTTTTCATCAGGAAAAGCAGTAAGAGTTAGTCCTACCAGAATTGCTTTATAAACTGAATGGAAAAGAATTGATGAAGTAATAAGGAAAACAATTCCTGTTATTATAGTTAACTTTAAAACAAAATGCCTCTTAAGAATTCGCAATAACTCATTGAAAAAATTATATCTTTTCCCAAGAGAAATTTTTTTTGCTTTCTTCCACAATCCTTCCTTTTCCCCTTTCTCACTCACTTTTTTCTCCTGTTGATTTCCTATTTCCTCTTTTTCAACTTCTTTTATATTTTTAATAATTTCATCTCCTATATCCTCCTGAATTAAGTAAGACGCAGATATTTTACTCTCCTTTTCATTCATTTCTGTTCTCTTCTGTATCTGCTCAACAAGTTTCCCAATAAACTCTTTGAATTTATCTTCTTTTAAAATTTCCTCTATTATCAATCTTAAATCATAACCCTGAGTTCCCTCTTTACTTATCTTTTCAATAATACTCTCTATCAAACTCTCCCTTATTCTCTCATAATCAATATCTTTTAAAATTTTCTTGCCTTTCAGTTCAACTGGCATAATAAACTTCCCTTTTTCTTATATTTTAATTTTCCCTACCTTTTGCGTCAAAAAAATATGGATAAGTTGTTAAAGTCCTCTTAAGAAGGTAATATATAATATAAGATTAATACCTTGCAAGGGTGGTGGAACCGAGCCCTGTTTTTAGCCCGGGATAACAAGCATCTTTGATAAGGGCGAGTTGGTGCGAATGAGAACTTAGAAATTTAGTAGAACCGTAATAAAAGGTAAAAACAAAAAAGAAGTAAAAAAGCAGGGAATCGGAGCACAACTGAGACCAACAAAGGAAAGTAGTATAATATAGAGCGGCAGTAGAAACAAAGGGATTCAGAAGTGGCCGAAGTGGCGGAACGGCAGACGCGCCAGGTTCAGGACCTGGTCCGCTTTTAGCGGGTAGGGGTTCAAATCCCCTCTTCGGCACTTTTTTAAAATTATAAAGTTTTGTTTTTTGCAGGAGAGAAATTTTTAAGATGGTATTGACATACTTTCTGAAAATATGTATAATAAAGAAAAGCAGGAGAAAAAAATGGAAACAGTAATTATTGGAGAAAGGGGACAACTCACTATCCCTAAAGAACTGAGAAAAAAGTATGGTATTAATCCAAAAACTCCTGTAGTGATAGAGGATAGAAATGGAGAAATAGTAATAAAACCTGCAGTAATTGTCCCTGTTGAGAAGTTGAAGTCACTTATAAAGGAGTATGACGAGGAGTTTGTAAAAGAAATAGTAACCTCATTCCGTATTTCTCCTGAAGAAGAGAAAAGAATAATGAAAAAGTGGAGAAAGAAATAAAAGTTTTCTGTGATAGCAACATAATCTTCTCATCAATTTACACTGATTTCAAAGGTTCTTGTCCTTCTCTTATAATAAAACTTGCTGAAAAAGGATTTTTTCAGATTTATCTTTCTCATCTTGTAGAACTTGAAGTTAAATACAATATAACAAAAAAAATCCCTGAGAAAATTCACATTGCTGAAAAGATTTTTAAAAAATTCAATAAATTAAAAGATATCTTACTTGAAATTGATATCCTAAAAAATCTCACTGAAAAAGACCGTATAATATTATCCACTGCTATTTATTACAGAATGAATTTTTTTATTACAGGAAAAATAAAGGATTTTTCTTATCTTATCAATAAAAAAGCTGGAAACACATTAATCATAACTCCTGCTGACTTCTTCCATACTCAATGCTAATTCTCCGGATTTGAAAACCTTGACTGACAGGGGATTTGAGAGATTTTGATTTTTGACGCGGGGTTCTTTATAATACTGCTTAATTATGGTAAAATTCTAAAGAGGTGAAAAATGAAATATAATTTTACGGCATTTTTTGAAGACACTTCTGAGGAAGAAATAGAAAAATTAAGGTCGCTTTTCTGGGAATATAAATGGGAATCAGTTAAAGAAAAGATGGATAGTGTTTTTGTAATATCTAAAATTCTTGAACTTGGAAATCCTGAACAGATTAAAATCCTTGAAAAAGCAGTTGGTAAAGAAAAAATCAGGAATTTTCTTAAAGAAAAAGGAGAGAAACTTCTTTCTCCAAAATCATACAATTTCTGGAAAAACTATTATGAAAGAAAAACTTCTCCCAGAACATAAAAGAGCCATAGATGAGATACTTGAGTTTATAAATAATGGGAATTTTTATCTATCTGGAGGAACAGGCGTATATTATTATCTTGAACATAGAGAATCTATAGACCTTGATTTTTTTACTTCTCTTAAGTTTAATTTTTTAAGTTACCAGTCACTTTTTAAAAAATATAAAATTTTGTTTTTTTCAGAAGATACAATACAGACAAAAATTAAAAGTATAAATATGTCTTTTTTTTACTATCCTTACCCACTTCTCAAACCACTGAATTACAT